>JANXVP010000308.1 GCA_025351615.1 Ramlibacter sp.
CGCCAGGCATGTGATGCCGCGTTTCACCGTCGAGCCGGCGCTCGCCTGACTGACCAGGACTTTCCCGGTTCCACAACACGAAGGAGACAGACCATGGAATATTCGAAGTCGTTGCAAGCGGCACGCTGGAGGCATTGCGCAGCCTGCGACCAACCCGTCCCCGCTGGCATGAACCGTCGCCGGCTGCTGTTGGGCGCGGCCGCGACGGGCGCCACGGCGCTTGCCGGCTGTTCGACCGGAACCAGCCTTTCGGCACCGGCGGCGCCCGCGCTGAACCTGAGCCGCAGCGCAGGCCGCATCGACGTGCACCATCACCTGTCGCCGCCGGGCTGGGTCGCCGCGGCCCGCAGCAGCCTCGATCCGCTGTCGATCAACTGGACAGTCGAGAAATCGCTTGCCGACATGGACCGTGCCGGCATCGCGACCGCGATGCTGTCCGTCACCACCCCTGGCATCGTGTTGCCGAACCTGGGCATCGAGGCCGGACGCCGCCTGGCGCGCGAGTGCAACGAATACGGCGCACGGCTGGTCAGGGACTACCCCGGACGATTCGGCTTCTTCGCCGTGCTGCCGATGTACGACATCCAGGGCAGCCTGGCCGAGATCGTCTATGCGCTCGACGTGCTCAAGGCCGACGGCATCGGCTTGCTGACCAGCTACGGCGACAAGTGGCTGGCGATCCGGTGTTCTTCCCGATCATGGAGGAACTGAACCGCCGCAAAGTGGTGGTGTACACCCACCCGACGGCGGCCAACTGCTGCGGCAACCTGCAGGCCAAGGTGCCCCCGGTGATGATCGAGTACGGGACCGACACCACGCGCGCCATCGCATCTGTCCTGTTCGAGGGCAACTCCCGGCGCTTCCGCGACATCCGCTGGATCTTCTCGCACGCCGGCGGCACCATGCCTTTCCTGATCGAGCGCTTTGTGCGGCACCCCTTGCTGGTGCCGAGCGCGGCGCCCCTGTTTCCGGACGGTGTGGCAGCCGAACTGCGGCGCTTCTACTACGACACGGCCCAGACTCCCAATGCCGCGGCGATGTCGGCCCTGACCAAGGTGGTGGCGACGTCGCAGATCGTGCTGGGCACGGACTTTCCGTACCGCACCGCCCTCGACCACGTCAAGGGCCTGCGCGATTGCGGGGTGTTCAACGAAGCCGAGCTGCGGATGATCGAGCGCGACACGCCGCTGGCGCTGCTGCCGCGGCTGCGGGCCTAGTCGCCCCGGCCCACGAAGATGTCATGCCGGACCTGCTCCGGCATCCATGCCCATGCGTGCCCACTGGTCGCGCAACTGTCGCTTGAGCACCTTGCCGATCTCGCTGCGCGGCAACTCCAGGGTAAAGCAAAGTCCCGACAGCCGCTGCGTCTTTCCGACCTGCGCGTTGACCCAGGCCCGGATGTCTTGCGCAGTCGCCGTCGCTTCCGTGACAGGGACGACGTACGCCACGGGCGTCTCACCCCACTCCTTGGACGGCACGCCGATCACGGCGGCGTCGGCCACCGCCGGATGCTGGCGCAGCACGGCCTCGATGTCGCTCGGGTAGATGTTGAAGCCGCCGCTGATCACCATGTCCTTGCGCCGGTCCATCAGCGTGAGAAAACCTTCTTCGTCGAAGCGGCCGATGTCGCCGGTGCGGATGTAGCGCTGCCCCGCGGCGTCGTACCATTCGGCTTCACGGGTCTTGGCGGACTGGTTGTGGTAGCCGGTCATCATCGCGCCCGAGCGACCCACCACTTCGCCGACGCTGCCATGGGGCAACTGCACGCCATCTTCGTCCAGCACGCGCATGTCGTGGCCTTCGCCAGGCTTGCCGACGGTGTGCAGCTTGTGCGGAAAATTGTGGGCCTCCAGGATGCAGGAGCCGCCCCCTTCCGTCATGCCGTAGAACTCCACCAGGCCGCCCGGCCATCGGGCCAGCACGTCCGCCTTGAGGTCGGCCAGGAAGGGCGCGCTGGTGCAGAACTTCATGACGAAGGACGACAGGTTGTAGTCGTCGAACTCTTCCAGCGCCATGATGCGCTGGTATTGAACCGGCACCAGCATGGTGTGGGTGACACGGTGCTGCTCGGCCAGCGCCAGCCAGGAGGAGGCGTCGAATTTCGGTGGCGCCAACACCACCGTGCCGCCCTTGGCGAGGGTCGGGAAGAAGCAGACCAGCGTGGTGTTGGAGCACAGCGAGGTTGCGATCAGCGTGACCGACTCCGGACCGTAGCCATAACTCTCGGCCCGCGCGACGTGGCCCCAGCGCATCGCGTGCGGCTGCACGATGCCCTTGGGTGTGCCGGTGGTGCCGGACGAATAAATGATGTTGAAGGGTGCCCCCGGCGCAACCTCCACACGCCGCGGCCGGCTTAGTTCAGGCAGCAGCCACTGTCTGAAGGGCAGCGATCCGTTTCCGTCCATGAAAACGCGCGGCGCCGCCGGGGTGTCGAAAGCGGGCACGTCGGCGTCGACGAAGAAGTGGCGGGCGCCGCAGTCGGCCACCATGGTGGCGAGCTGCTGCGGCGAGGAATGGGTGGAGAGCGGCGCCACGGCGGCGCCGGCACGCAGGCCGCCCAGAAATACCGCTGCATATTCCAGCGAGTTGGCCGCGCAAACCGCGACCGACTGGCCGGGCTTGAGACCATCGCGCTGCAACGAGGCCGCAACGCGGTCGACCATCGCGTCGAGCTGGCCCCAGGTGACGCTGCGCTGGCCCTGCACCAATGCGGTTTGCAGCGGTCGCGCCGCGGCATGACGGGCAATGATGTCGGCGATGGCCTGGAACGGGGGCAGGGCGCTCGGCGCTGGGGGGGTGGACGTCTGGATCATGAATGGGGCCATCGAACAAGCCCCGCACTTTAAGCCATGACGCAGCCCCTGGCGGGGCGGGATGCTTCAGCCAGCAGCCAGTGCGGCCTCGATTTCGGCGAACGAGTCGGCCGCGTCGGGCAACTGCAGTGCGATGCCGAGCTGCCGGGCGATCTGCGACAGCGAGAAGATGCCGCGCACCAGCGTCTGGCCGTTGCTGGTCTGGGTCACCAGGGCATGCTGGCGGCGCGCCAGTTGCAGTCGGGCGACGATGTTGCCAACATGCGCGGCCTGTACCGCCTTCCAGTCGAAGGCGTCGAGCCGCGAGGCGGGCGTCATCACGTCCGTAACCAGGATGTCGGCGTGGCGGATGCGCCGATCGCGCACCAGGTGCAGCGGCTTCTCGCCCAGGATGTCGTTGGCGGTGATCAGGCCGGCGAGCGTGCCGTCAGTGTCGAGTGCAAGCAGCATGCGCACGCCCCGCTGCTGCATCATCTCGTGTGCCGCTTCCATGGTTGCCTGGGGCTCGATCACCACCGCGCTGACCTGCGTCAGGTCGGTCATCACCCGGATCGCGGGCGAATCGAGCGTCTCCCGCGTCGCCGAAGCATCGGGAGCGCAAAGCCGCGCGGTGCCGGAACACGACCGGGTTTCGAGAGCGGAAAAGTGGTCCATGGTCTTCCTTTGATGCTGTCCCGATGAAGTGGCGAGGACGCTGACGGGAGACTGACCCTGTCGCGCGCCACTCACGCCTGTTAGGCTCGGTTCAACGCCATGAGTTCATTTTTCCAGCATCTTCGCCACACCGGCCTGCACCGTCCGCGCCTGCTCGGCTCCACCGCCATCGGCCTGCTGGTCTGGCTGGCTCTCCCTGCTTCGTGGAGCGCAAGTACCCGCGCGCTGGTGGCATGGAACTGCGGTGTCTGGCCTTATCTGATCTCGATGGCCGCGTTGATGCTGCGGTGCCCGGCGCCGAAAGTCAAGGCGATGGCGGAGCAGGAAAACGCCAGCAGCGCAAGCCTGCTGCTGGTCATGTCCGCTGCCGCGGTGCTCAGCCTGTTCGGGATCGTGGCCGAACTGGCGCGGGCGCGGGACGGGGTGGAAAACACTTTTGTGGGCGTGGGTTTGCCGGCCTTGACTGTGGTCGGCTCGTGGTTCCTGCTGGGGGTGGTCTATACCTTCCACTACGCCCACATGTATTACACGGCGCCCGATGGCAAGCCGCCCCTGCGCTTTCCCGAGGGCCTGGAACTGCCGTCGTTCCGCGATTTCCTGTACTTCAGCTTTACCATCGCGGCGGCGGTGCAAACGTCCGACATCAGTGTGCTGTCGACTCCCATGCGGGACGCCGTGGTGTCGCAGTCGGTGCTCAGTTTCTTCTTCAACGTCGCCGTCCTGGGGCTGTCGATCAACATCGGCGCGGGGCTGGTCGGCGGCCACTGAGCGCCCGCGGCAGGGCGGAGATCTCAGCGGCTGGCGGCGCCGTCGATCCAGCCGCCGCCCAGCGCTTTGTACAGCGCGACCTGGCTCTGCAGTTGGGCCAGCCGGGTCTGCACCAGCGCCTGCTGCGCCGCGAACAGCGAGCGCTGGGCGTCGAGCAGGTCGAGGTAGCTTGCCACCCCATTGCTGTAGCGCAGGTCCGAGAGCCGCAGGCGGACCGCCTCGGCGCTTGCGACCGCGCTTTGCGCCTGCAGCTGGTCCACCAGCTTCGCCCGGCCGGCCAGCGCATCGGCCACTTCCCGGAACGCCGTCTGGATCGACCGCTCGTATTGCGCCACGGCGATATCGCGGCCCACGGTAGCCGACTGCAAGCCGGCCCGGTTGCGGCCGGAGTCGAAGATCGGCAGCAGCAACTGGGGTGCCAGCGTCAGGCCGAACGAACCCGCCTTGAACAGCCCGCTGAGCTCGCTGCTGGCCGTTCCAATGCCGGCCGTGAGCGAAATGCGCGGAAAGAAGGCGGCCCGGGCCGCCCCGATGTTGGCATTGGCGGAGATCAGCTGCTGCTCCGACTGCCGGATATCGGGGCGCCGCGCCAGCAGGTCGGAAGGCGCGCCGGCCGGCAGGTCGGGCAGGGTGACGGCGTCGATGCCGGCGCTCGCCGCCAGCCCGGCCGGCAGCGGCTGGCCAATCAGCAACACCAGCGCGTTCTCGTCCAGCGCGCGCTGCCGCTGCAGCTGGGCCAGCGTGACCCGGGCCGACTCGGTCAGCGACTCGGCCTGGCGAAAGTCCAGTTCCGAGGTCACGCCGTTTTCGAAACGCAACCGGGCCAGGCGCAGCGATTCCTGCCGGGTGGTGAGGGTCTGACGCGTCAGTTCCAGCAGGTCCTCGTCGGCGACGATTGCCAGCCAGGCATTGGCGACGGCTGACACCAGGCTGATCTGCGCCGCCTTGCGGCCTTCTTCCGTCGCCAGGTATTGCGCCAGCGCCGCGTCGCTGAGCGAGCGGATGCGGCCGAAGAAATCGATCTCCCACGCGCTCGCCGCCAGGCCGACCGCATACAGCGTGACGCTGTTGCTGTTGCCCGTGGGTGTGCGCGACGCGTTGGCCTGCCCACCGACGGTCGGCAGCAGGTCGGCACTGCGGATCTGGTATTGCGTCCGCGCCTGTTCGATCGAGAGCACAGCCACTCGCAAATCGCGGTTGCCCTGCAACGCCAGGCCGATCAATTCACGCAAGCGCGGATCGGGGAAGAAGCTCTGCCAGTCGATGTCCGCCGCGGCGCCGGTGCCCTGGGTGGTCGCGTCGTGCGGCCAGGTCGCAGAGACCGGCGCATCCGGCCGGTTGTAGCCGGGCGCCATCGATGAACAGGCCGACAGCATGCCGCCGGCAGCCAGAGCGGCGACGCATGCAGTCCATGATGACGTCATACCTGGTCTCCCGCCGAGGCGCCGCGCGGCAGCTCGTTGTCGAATGCGTGGGTGTAGATCTTGCGCTGCCGTTCGTTGCCTTTGAAGTAGCCGCGGACGACGACGAAAAACACCGGCACGAAGAAGACGGCGAGAGCGGTGCCGGTGATCATGCCGCCGATCACGCCGGTGCCGATGGCGCGCTGGCTGGCCGAGCCGGCGCCGGACGCCAGCGCCAGTGGCAGCAC
>JANXVP010000210.1 GCA_025351615.1 Ramlibacter sp.
CCTGCCCACCGCGGGCGTTGCGAGGTGGTAATCCAGCCGCCAGCCGACATTCTTCAGATAGGCCTGGCCGCGGTTGCTCCACCAGGTGTAGCAGTCGTCGGTGGTCTCGGGCTTGAGGTGGCGGTAGACGTCGACCAGGCCAGTATCCGACAGAAGCTTGGTCATCCACGCGCGTTCCTCGGGCAGGAAGCCGCTGTTCTTCCGGTTGCTGCGCCAGTTCTTCAGGTCCTGCTCCTGGTGGGCGATGTTGACGTCGCCGCAGAGGATGAACTCGCGCTTTTTTTTCAGGCCTGTGAGGTGCGGATCGAACTCCTGCAGGAAGCGGAATTTGGCCTGCTGGCGCAATTCGCCGGACGAACCGCTGGGAAAGTAGCAGCTGATGATCGACAGCTTGCGTTTGGGCGTGTCGAAGCGCACCTCGACATAGCGGCCCTCGGCGTCGAATTCGCGCGAGCCGTAGCCGACGATCACGTCGCTGGGCGCGTGCTTGCTGTACACGCCCACGCCTGAATAACCCTTCTTCTCGGCGAAGTGAAAGTGCCCCTGCAGTCCGGCGAGCTGCTCGAACCGGCCTTGCACATCGGCGCCCTGGGCCTTGACCTCCTGCACGCAAATACAATCCGGACTGGCCTTGGCGATCCATGCTTCGACGCCCTTGCTGTGGGCCGAGCGGATGCCGTTGAGATTGAGGCTGGTCAGTTTGAACACAAGGAAAGTCCCATGGTGGCAGGTGGCAGCCAGGATCCGCTGGCCCAGGAGTTCATGCAGTTCGCCGTCGAATCGGGCGTGCTGCGCTTCGGCGAATTCAAGACCAAGGCGGGGCGGCTGTCGCCCTATTTTTTCAACGCCGGCCTGTTCGACGATGGCGCCAAGCTCGGGCGCCTGGCGCAATTTTATGCGCGCCGGCTGCTTGCCAGCGGCATCGCGTTCGACATGTTGTTCGGCCCCGCGTACAAGGGCATTGCGCTGGCCGCGGCGGTGGCGATCGAGCTGGCGCGGCTGGGCCGCAACCTGCCCTATGCTTACAACCGCAAGGAAGCCAAGGACCACGGGGAGGGCGGCTCGCTGGTGGGTGCGCCGGTGCGCGGCCGCGTCCTGATCGTCGACGACGTGATGTCGGCGGGCACCGCGGTCCGCGAATCGATCGCCATCATCCAGGCCGCAGGCGCGCGTCCCCACGCGGTCGCCATTGCGCTGGACCGGCAGGAAATGGCGACCGAAAACGGGGTCGACGTTCCCCACTCGGCCGTGCAATATGTCCGCGACCAGCTCGGGCTGGAGGTTTGCGCGATTGCGCGTCTTTCGGATTTACTCCAGTATCTGGCGCAGCACAGCGGGGATGCGCTGGGCGCCCATTACCAGCAGGTGCTGGCGTACCGACAGCGCTATGGCGTTGAGTAAGGAAACGACGAACGTGCCGGGATCGAAGTTCACGACAGCCGCCTTGGCTGCGGCGCTGGCAGCCCTTCTGGGGCCGGCCTCCGCTCAGGGCATCTACACCTGCACCGATGCCAAGGGACGGCGCCTGACTGCCGACCGTCCCATCATCGACTGCATCGACCGGGAGCAGTTCGAACTGAGCTCCGGCGGGCTGCCGCGCCGCAAGATCGGCCCGTCGCTCACGGCCGCCGAACGCGCGGCCGAGGAAGACCGGGCGCGCAAGCTCGACGAGGAGCGGATCCGCGTCAACGAAGAGAAAAAACGCGAAAAAGCGCTGGTGACGCGCTATCCCAATCGCGGTGTCCACGACAACGAACGCGAAGCTGCGCTCGCCCTCGTTGACAATGTCACGGCGGCAGCGCACAGGCGCACCGTGGAATTGCTCGGTCAGCGCAAGTTCCTGGAGGGTGAAGTGGAGTTCTACAAGTACGAGCCCTCGCGCACACCGCCCAAGCTCAAACACCAGATCGATGAAGTCGATGTCCAGCTGGCGGCGCAAAAGCGCTTCGTGACCGAACAGGACGTCGAGAAGGTGCGCGTCAACGCGCGCTTCGACGAGGAGCTCTCCCGCCTGAAGCTTCTTTGGGCGCAGGACGGCGTGGTGCCGGCCACGACGGTCGCCAGGGTTTCGGCAAGCACCGCAACGCGCCCCGCGTCGGCGGCCAGGACCGCCCGCTAGTCTTCTCTCAGCCAGCAAGCTTTTTCTTCAGCAGCTCGTTGACCTGCGCCGGATTGGCTTTGCCCTTGCTCGCCTTCATGGCCTGGCCGACCAGGGCGTTGAACGCTTTCTCTTTCCCGGCCTTGAACTGCGCCACGTTGTCGGGATTCGACGCGATGACGTCGTCGATGATTTTTTCGAGGGTACCCCTGTCGTTCATCTGCTTGAGGCCAAGGTCATCGATGATCAGGTCAACACTGTGGCCTTTGCCATTCCACAGCTCGTCAAACACCTCTTTTGCTGCGTTGTTGGAAATGGTTCCATCCGCTATTCGGCTCACCAGCCTCGCAAGCGGGATAGGACCAACGTGCGAATCAGCCGGAGTCAGGTCGGCTTCATTCAGGCGTCGTGACAGTTCACCCATCATCCAGTTAACGACCAGCTTTGGCGGACCGCCTTCAGCAACAGCCTGCATGAAATAAATCGCTGTAGCCTTGTTCTGCGTCATGGCCGCCGCGTCGGCCTCTGAAAGGCGGCAGTCGCGAACAAACCGAGCTGCCATGACGCGCGGCAACTCCGCCATCTCCGAGCGCACGCGCTCCACCCACTCCGGCGCCACCACCAGCGGTGGCAGGTCCGGGTCGGGGAAATAGCGGTAATCGGCGGCGTCTTCCTTGGTCCGCATCGCGCGGGTTTCGCCGGTGTCGGGGTCGAACAGCACCGTGGCCTGCTGGATTGCCCGGCCGTCCTCGATTTCGCCGATCTGCCAGCGGATTTCGTAGTCCATCGCCTGCTGCATGAACTTGAAGCTGTTGAGGTTCTTGATCTCGCGTCGCGTGCCGAGCGCCGCACCGGGCTTGCGCACCGACACGTTGGCGTCGCAGCGAAAGCTGCCTTCCTGCATGTTGCCGTCGCAAATCCCGATCCAGGTGACGATCTTGTGCAGCTCTTTCGCGTAGGCCACAGCCTCGTCCGAAGAGCGCATGTCGGGCTCGGTGACGATCTCCAGCAACGGCGTGCCGGCGCGGTTCAGGTCGATGCCCGACATGCCGACAAAGTCCTCGTGCAGCGACTTGCCCGCGTCTTCCTCGAGGTGGGCGCGCACCAGCCGCACGCTTTTCTTTTCTTCGCCGAGAAAAAATTCGACGCTGCCACCCTGCACCACCGGGATCTCGAACTGGCTGATCTGGTAGCCCTTGGGCAGGTCGGGATAGAAGTAGTTCTTGCGCGCGAAGACGCTGTGCGACGCAATCGTCGCGTTCACCGCCAGGCCGAACTCGATCGCGCGCTCGACGGCGCCCTTGTTCATCACCGGCAGCGTGCCCGGCAAGGCCAGGTCCACCGGCGCAGCCTGGGTATTGGGCTCGGCGCCGAACGCCGTCGAGGCGCGGCTGAAGATCTTCGACGCGGTAGAGAGTTGGGTGTGGGTTTCGAAGCCGATAACGACTTCATAGCCCTGGATCAACTTGGTCATCTAAAAACCTTCCGGCCGACGCTGGTGGTGGTCCGTCGCCTGCTGGAAGCGATGTGCCGCGTTCAGCAGCTTCGCCTCGCCGAAGTAGTTGCCGATCAATTGCAGTCCGACCGGCATTCCGCCCGCCCCGAACCCCGCGGGCAGGCTCATGCCAGGCAGGCCCGCGAGCGACGCGGGCAAGGTGAAAATGTCGGCCAGGTAATTGGCGACTGGGTCGTCCGACTTTTCGCCGATCTTCCAGGCGACTGTCGGCGCCACTGGTCCTGCAATCACGTCGCACAGCTTGAACGCCTGCTGGAAATCGTCGGCGATCATGCGGCGGATCTTTTGCGCCTGCAGGTAATAGGCATCGTAGTAGCCGTGCGAGAGCACGTAAGTGCCGATCATGATCCGGCGCTTGACCTCGTCGCCAAAGCCTTCGGCGCGCGTCTTCTTGTACATCTCGAGCAGATCGCTGTAGTCCTTCGCGCGGTGCCCGAACTTGACGCCGTCGAAGCGCGACAGGTTGGACGACGCTTCGGCCGGCGCGATGATGTAGTAGACGGGAATCGACAGCTCGGTGCGCGGCAGCGAAATCTCCACCAGCTTCGCGCCCAGTTTCTGGTACTCCTTGAGCGCAGCGTCGACCGCAGCGCGCACGTCCGGCGCAAGTCCTTCGCCGAAAAACTCCTTCGGCACGCCGATCCTCAGGCCCTCCACCGGGGCGTTCAGCGCCAGGGTGAAATCTTCTGCCGGCACATCGAGCGAGGTCGAATCGCGGTCCGGATCGGGCCCGCAGATGGCCGACAGCAGCAGCGCGCAATCTTCAGCGGTGCGCGCCATCGGCCCGGCCTGGTCGAGGCTGGAAGCGAAGGCGATCATCCCGTAGCGCGACGCACGCCCGTAAGTCGGCTTGATGCCGGTGATGCCGGTGAACGACGCCGGCTGTCGAATCGAGCCGCCAGTATCGGTGGCGGTCGCGGCAGGCGCCAGCCGCGCAGCAACCGCGACTGCGCTGCCGCCCGACGAGCCGCCGGGAATGCGCGACAGGTCCCACGGGTTCTTCACCGGCTTGAAGGCCGAGTTCTCGTTGGACGAGCCCATCGCGTACTCGTCGCAATTGAGTTTGCCCAGGGTCACCATGCCGGCCTGCGCCAGCTTCGCCACGACGCTGGCGTCGAACGGCGAGCGGTAGCCTTCGAGCATGCGCGAGCCTGCCGTGGTCGGGAAGTCTTTGGTGACGAAGATGTCCTTGTGCGCGATGGGCACGCCGAGCAAGGGCGTTGCCTCACCCTTCGCGATGCGCTGGTCTGCCGCCGCAGCTTGCGCCAGCGTCACTGCTTCATCGGTCGCGAGATAGGCGCCAAGCGCTTCATGGACGGCGCCGCGGGCCAGGAAATGGCGCGCCACCTCGACCGCCGACAGGTCCTTGGAACGCAACTTCGCCGCCAGCTCCGCGACCGTCAAATCGTGCAAGCCGCTCATTCAATCACTTTCGGCACCAGGAACAGGCCAGCCTCCCGGGCGGGTGCGTTGCGCATGTTGGCTTCGCGGTCGATCACCTCGGTGGCTTTGTCTTCCCGCAGGCGCAAGGCGATGGTCTGGTTGGCGGCGACCGGGTGCGCCAACGGCTCGATGCCGCGAGTGTCAACGGCGCGCATCTGCCCGACGATGTCGAAGAAACCGTTGATCTGCGTCAGCATGCGCTCGCTTTCTTCGGGGCGCAGTTGCAGCCGCGCCAGGTGGGCGATGCGGCTGATGTCTTCGGAGCTCAGGGACATGGTGGATTTGGGCGTGCGAAACTACATGTAATCGCAAATTTCAGGCCGCAACGGACCGGTGATTCACAGGGGATCGGGTATTATCCCGCCTTTAGAGCAACGGCCTCCAACCGGGCTGGATTAGCCCAAAAAAGCGGCCCTCCGGGGTCAAAAAGCGGCCCTCGGGCCAACACCATGACGTGATAGGGAGCGGCACGGCGAGCCTGCCCGCCGCGCCTGCGAGAGGACTTGCTGATGTTCGGAGCGTTCCGTCGGTACTTTTCGACCGACCTTGCCATTGACCTGGGCACCGCCAATACGCTGATCTTCGTTCGCGACAAAGGCATCGTGCTGGACGAACCCTCGGTCGTGGCCATCCGCCACGAAGGCGGGCCCCAGGGCAAGAAGACCATCCAGGCGGTCGGCCGCGAGGCCAAGGCAATGCTCGGCAAGGTGCCCGGCAACATCGAGGCGATCCGCCCCATGAAGGACGGCGTGATCGCCGACTTCACCGTCACCGAGCAGATGCTCAAGCAGTTCATCAAGATGGTCCATCCGCGCTCGGTACTCAAGCCCAGCCCGCGGATCATCATCTGCGTGCCCTGCGGCTCGACCCAGGTCGAGCGCCGCGCCATCCGCGAATCGGCGCTGGGCGCTGGCGCCTCCGAGGTGTACCTGATCGAGGAGCCGATGGCGGCCGCGATCGGTGCCGGCCTGCCGGTGTCGGAAGCGTCCGGCTCAATGGTGGTCGACATCGGCGGCGGTACCACCGAGGTCGGGGTCATCTCGCTGGGCGGGATGGTCTACAAGGGCAGCGTGCGGGTCGGCGGCGACAAGTTCGACGAAGCGATCATCAGCTACATCCGGCGCAACTACGGCATGCTGATCGGCGAGCCGACCGCCGAAGCGATCAAGAAGAACATCGGC
The DNA here is from genome assembly GCA_025351615.1 of Ramlibacter sp. Lineage (GTDB taxonomy): Bacteria > Pseudomonadota > Gammaproteobacteria > Burkholderiales > Burkholderiaceae_C > Ramlibacter. Next base: position 6,239 of record JANXVP010000210.1, read on the forward strand.
TCGGCCTTCCCGGGCAGCGAAGTCAAGGAAATGGAAGTCAAGGGCCGCAACCTCTCCGAAGGCGTGCCGCGCTCGTTCACCATCTCTTCCAATGAAATCCTGGAAGCGCTCACCGACCCGCTGAACAACATCGTCTCGGCGGTGAAAAACGCGCTGGAGCAGACGCCGCCCGAGCTGGGCGCCGACATCGCAGAGCGCGGCATGATGCTGACCGGCGGCGGTGCCCTGCTGCGCGACCTGGACCGCCTGCTGGCCGAGGAAACCGGCCTGCCGGTGCTGGTCGCCGAAGATCCGCTGACCTGCGTGGTGCGGGGCTGCGGCATCGCGCTGGAGCGCATGGACCGCCTCGGCTCGATCTTCACCAGCGAATAACGCTGTCCCGGAGCAGCGATGCCGCTCGGTACGCTGGACAGAACCCCCCCACCGTTCTTCAGACAGGGCGCCTCTGCCCTGTCAAAGCTGATGGTCTGCAGCGCGCTGGCGCTGTTCCTGATGGTGGCGGACGCGCGTTTCAAGATGACGCAGCCGTTGCGCGCGGTGGTGGCCACGCTGCTCTACCCGGTCCAGTGGATCGCGATTCGCCCGGTCCAGCTGCTCAAGAACAGCGGCCAGTATTTCGAGTCGCTGCAGTCGGCCCAGGCCTCCGAGGCGGCGGCCCGGGTGAAGCTGGCGCTGCAGTCGCAGCGGGCCAGCCAGGTGGAGCAGCTGTCCCAGGAAAATGCCCGGCTGCGCAACCTGCTGGCCCTGCGCGAGCGCATCACGACGCCGGCCGCGGCTGCGGAGGTGTTGTACGACGCTGCCGATCCCTACACCCGGCGGGTCATCATCGACAAGGGAATGCTGCAGGGCATGGAAGCCGGTTCGCCGGTGATCGATGAATCGGGAGTGCTGGGCCAGGTGACCCGCGTGCATCCACTGATCAGCGAAGTGACGCTTGTGACCGACCGCGACCAGGCGATTCCGGTCCTGAACGCCCGGACCGGTGCGCGCAGCGTGGCGTTCGGCGACCCGATCACGCGCGGTGGTGCGCTCGAGTTGCGCTTCATGGCGGGTAACGCCGACGTGCAGGCCGGGGACGTCCTCACCACCAGCGGCGTCGACGGTGTCTACCCGCCGGGGCTGCCGGTCGCGAAAGTGATCAGCGTCGAGCGGCGTGCCGACTCCGCCTTCGCCCGGATCTCCTGCGCTCCTCAGGCCCAGGTGGACGGCGCGCGCCACGTCATGGTGCTCAAACCCGTGGCGGCGCAGCTGCCGCCCCGGCCGGTGCCCGACGACGTGGCGCCGGTCAAGCGGGGGGGCCGGAAATGATCATGCGCCCGGGCCAGCAGTTGCTGTTGCCCGCCAATCCGCTGTTCATCTGGGGCAGCATGCTACTGGCGCTGGTCATTAACATGCTGCCGCTGGGTCGCACGCCATGGCTGCCCGACATCGTGGCGGTGGTGCTGGTGTTCTGGAGCGTCCACCAGCCGCAGCGTGTGGGCATCGGAGTGGCATTCTTCTTCGGCCTGGTGATGGACGTGCAGCAGGCCGCCCTGCTCGGCCAGCATGCGCTGGCCTACACGACGCTTAGCTTTCTGGCCATCACGATCCACCGCCGCCTGTTGTGGTTTTCGGTGCCATCGCAGGCGGTCCAGGTGCTGCCGCTGTTCGTCGCGGCCCATGCAATCCAGCTGGCGCTGCGCATGGCCGGCGGCGGCGCTTTCCCCGGCCTGAACGTGCTGCTGGCTCCGCTGGTCGAAGCAGTGCTCTGGCCGGTGATCAGCGTGATCCTGCTCGCGCCCCAGCGCCGCGCGCCCGACCCCGATGAAAACAGGCCGCTATGACGGAGATGCGCAACGTCGAGCAGGACCTCTCGCGCTTCCGCTTGCGGGTGCTGGCGGTGAGCATCGCAGTGCTCGTCGCTTTCACGCTGCTCGTTGTGCGGCTGGTCTACCTCCAGGTGGTGCGGCACGAGGACCTGAGCGAGCAGGCGGAAAACAACCGCACGGCGATCGTCCCCATCGTCCCTAACCGCGGCCTGATCCTGGACCGCAACGGCATCGTGCTGGCCAGCAATTATTCCGCCTACACGCTGGAGATTACCCCGTCGCGGATCGGCGAAGCCAACCTGGACAAGACCATCGAAGCGCTGGCCCAGGTGATCGAAATCCAGCCGCGCGACAAGCGCCGCTTCAAAAAGCTGCTGGACGAATCCAAAAGCTTCGAATCGCTGCCGATCCGCACCCGCCTGACCGACGAGGAAGTCGCACGCTTCGCGGCCCAGCGCTACCGCTTTCCCGGCGTCGACATCAAGGCGCGGCTGTTCCGCAACTACCCCTGGGGCGAGCTGGCCAGCCACGTGATCGGCTACATCGGCCGCATCAACCAGGCCGAAAAAGAACGCATCGACGAGGGCGACGACGAGGAGAACTACCGCGGCACCGAATACATCGGCAAGCTGGGGGTGGAGCAGAGCTACGAGCAGCAGCTGCACGGCATCACCGGCGTCGAACAGGTGGAAACGTCGGCCGGCGGACGGGCAGTGCGCAAGCTGGCCAGCAACCCCGCCACACCCGGCAATACGGTCGTGATGTCGATCGACATCAAGCTGCAGAAGCTGATCGAGGATTTATATGGGGACCGGCGCGGCGCCCTGGTCGCGATCGACCCCAAGACCGGTGAGGTGCTGGCCTTCGTCAGCAAGCCGACCTTCGACCCGAACCTGTTCGTCGAAGGCATCGACAGCGAGAACTGGCAGGCGCTGAACGAGTCGCTCGACAAGCCGCTACTCAATCGCGCGCTGCGCGGCACCTATCCGCCCGGCTCCACCTACAAACCTTTCATGGCGCTCGCGGCGCTGGAGACCGGCAAGCGCACGCCGCACCAGGTCACGTTCGACCCGGGCTACTTCATGTTCGGCGGCCACCGGTTTCGCGACGACAAGGAAGGCGGCCACGGCTCGGTGGACATGTACAAGTCGATCGTGCAGTCGTGCGACACCTACTACTACGTGCTGGCCAACGACCTCGGCGTGGACCTGATGCACGAGCAGATGCAGCATTTCGGCTTCGGCGACCTGACCGGCATCGACATCCTGGGCGAGGCGCGCGGCCTGCTGCCTTCGACCCGCTGGAAGCGCTCGGCTTACCGCAAGCCCGAACAGCAGAAGTGGTATCCGGGCGAGACCATTTCGCTGGGCATTGGCCAGGGCTACAACAATTTCACGATCCTGCAACTGGCGCTGGCAACCAGCACGATGGCCAACAATGGCTTGAAGATGAAGCCTCACCTGGTGCACGAGGTGGTGGACATCGTGACCAAGTCGCCCCGGACCACCGAGCACCAGACCACCGGCCAGCTGACTGCCCGGCCCGAGAACATCGCGGTGGTCCGCAATGCAATGGTCGGCGTGAACCTCGAGGGCACGTCGTCGGCGGCGTTCCGTGGCGCGCCCTACACCAGCGGCGGCAAGACCGGCACGGCGCAGGTGATCCAGATCAAGCAGGGCGAGAAGTACAACGCCTCCCAGGTGGACGAGCGGCACCGGGACCACGCGCTGTTCATCGCCTATGCTCCGGCCGACGAGCCCAGGATCGCGATTGCCATGGTGGTCGAGAACGCCGGGTTCGGCGCGCAGAATGCTGCGCCGATCGCGCGGCGCGCCTTCGATTACTGGCTCAAGGGCCTGTACCCGAGCGAGGAAGATCTCGCGGCCGTTCGCAAGGGCCAGGCCACCGTGCCGCTTGGCAAGCAACGCGATGCAGCGGAAGCGGCGTGGCCCCCCAGCGGCAGCGCAGCCTCGGCAGCAGCCGCGACAGCCGTCGCGATGGCAGCAGCGGTGCCATCGGTGATTCTGCCGCCAGCCGCGGCGCCCCCGGCTTCGCTGGAAGCAGTGGTGTCGGCGTCGCTGCCCGCGTCCAGTGCAGTTCCCCTCGCCCCTGCCGTCCCCCCAGTTGTTGCTGCCAGCGCCCAGATCGCGGCCGCTTCCGCCGCCGCCCTGGCTGCGTCGAAAGCGGCAGTCGTTGCGCGGGCGACCGCTGCAACGTCTGCCCCGGTGGCCTCGGCGGCGTCGGTGGTTGCGAAACCGCGGCCCCGGCCGCCGGCGATCCGCGAGCAGCCGGCGGCTGCGGCAACCGGCTCGGCCACCGGCAACGCGCGCGCTCCAGCTCCGAGCCCGGGGGACCCCGATTCGCAATAGATTTTGCGGTGCCGCTAACTGCTAACTGCTAACGACTTGGCAGCGTTTGCCGCAGCCAGCCGCCCACCGCATCGGGCATACGCCGGACATGGCCCGGCAGGTGCCCGTCGGGAAAGCCCACATGGCCCCCCTGCGCCGGCTGCCACAGCGTGACATGCGAGCCCACCTCCGAATGTCGCGGCATGCTCCAGGCCGGGACGAACGGATCGTTGCGCGCATTCAGCACCAGAGCAGGAATCCGGATCCGTTGCAGGTGGGGTTTGGCCGAAGCGCGCGCGTAGTAATCGTCCGCGTCCCGAAATCCATGCAGTGGCGCGGTGAACAGGTCGTCGAAATCGCGCAGGTCGCGCGCCGCAAGCAGCCGCTCGCGGTCGAACAGCCCTGGATGCTGATCGAGTTTCGCCAGGGCCTTGGGCTTCATCGTCCGCATGAACATCGTCGTGTAGACCAGCCGGTTGAAGCCGCGCCCGATCGCCCAGCCACCGGCTGCGAGGTCGACCGGCGAGCACACAGCCGCCACTGCGCTCACCGCCCGGCTGGCGCTTTCGCCCGCTTCCGCTGCCCACCGCAGCAAGGCATTGCCACCGAGCGACACGCCGACCGCGACGATCGGCCCGGCGTGCGTCTCACGCAGGCGCGCCAGGATCCAGCCGATTTCCTCGT
>JANXVP010000383.1 GCA_025351615.1 Ramlibacter sp.
CTACTTCCGGGACGAGCCGCCGCTGGGCGGGCTGGAGGCGGCGGCGAAGCTGGGTCGCGCCGATTTCCGCAACCTGGTCTCGTTTACCAGCCTGTCCAAGCGCAGCAATGTGCCGGGCCTGCGCAGCGGCTTCGTCGCCGGCGACGCCCGCCTGATGAAGCAGTTCCTCCTCTATCGCACCTATCATGGCAGCGCGATGAGCCCAGTGGTGCAGGCGGCCAGCATTGCGGCCTGGGGCGACGAGCAGCATGTGGTGGAAAACCGGGCGTTGTACCGGGCCAAATTCACGGAAGTGACACCTTTACTGGCGGCCGTGCTCGATGTCAGGCTCCCTGACGCTGGTTTTTACCTGTGGGCCGATGTGGGAGAAAGCGACACTGCATTCGCCCGCGACCTGCTGGCTCAATACAATGTCACCGTGCTGCCTGGCAGCTACCTGGCCCGCGAAAGCGCCGGGACCAATCCCGGCGCTTTCCGGATCCGCATGGCCCTGGTGGCCGGCACCGCCGAATGCGTGGAAGCCGCCCAGCGCATCGTCCAGTTCGTAAAAAACAGATCGACATAACGCCATGACCCAACAGCTCCAGCAAACCATCGACGCCGCGTGGGAGAACCGCGCCGACCTGTCGCCCAAGTCAGCCCCGAAAGACGTGGCCGAGGCTGTCGAGTATGTGATCGCCGCCCTCAACAAAGGCGAGCTGCGGGTCGCCACCCGCGAAAGCGTGGGCAAGTGGACGGTCCACCAGTGGATCAAGAAGGCGGTGCTGCTGTCGTTCCGCCTGAAGGAGAACGAGGTCATCCGCGCGGGCGAGCTGGGCTTCTACGACAAGGTGCAGACCAAATTCGCTCACCTGACGGCGCAGGAAATGGCCGAGACGGGCGTGCGTGTGGTTCCGCCCGCCGTGGCCCGCCGCGGCAGCTTCATCGCACGGGGTGCGATCCTGATGCCCAGTTTCGTGAACATCGGCGCCTACGTCGACGAAGGCACCATGGTCGACACCTGGGCCACGGTCGGCAGCTGCGCCCAGGTCGGCAAGAACGTCCATCTGTCCGGCGGCGTCGGCCTGGGTGGCGTGCTGGAGCCGCTGCAGGCCAATCCGACCATCATCGAGGACAACTGCTTCGTCGGCGCCCGCTCCGAGGTGGTCGAGGGCGTCATCGTCGAGGAAAACTCGGTGATCTCGATGGGTGTGTACCTGGGCCAGAGCACGCCGATCTACGACCGCGCCACCGGCGAAGTCAGCTACGGCCGGATTCCGGCAGGCTCGGTGGTGATCGCCGGCAGCCTGCCCAAGGACGGTGGCAAGTACAGCCTGTACGCCGCCATCATCGTCAAGCGGGTCGACGCGCAGACCCGCGCCAAGACCAGCCTGAACGACCTGCTGCGTCCCTGAAGAACACCCACGAAAGAGCACTTATGAGCACGATGGAGCGGATCCTGAGGCTGATGGGCGACAAGGGCGCTTCGGACGTCTACCTGTCCGCGCATTCCCCCGCACTGATCAAGATCAACGGCCAGTGCCTGCCGATCACCGCGCAGCTGCTGCCGCCGGACGCGCCCAAGGCGTTGCTGGCCGAGGTGCTGCCGGCCCATCGCATCAAGGAGCTCGAGGACACGGGCGAACTGAACATGGCCCAGGCGATCGAGGGCGTGGGCAACTTCCGCTTTTCGGCGATGCGCCAGCGCGGCACCTATGCCGCCGTGATCCGCTTCATCACCACCGAGATCCCCCCCCTGGCGTCGCTCTCGGTGCCGATGATCCTGGGCGACCTGATCATGGAAAAGCGCGGCTTGCTGCTGATGGTGGGCGCCACCGGCGCCGGCAAGAGCACCACGCTGGCGTCGATGATGGATTACCGCAACGAGAAGACCACCGGGCACATCCTCACGATCGAAGACCCGGTCGAGTTCCTGTTCAAGAACAAGAAATCGGTGGTCAACCAGCGCGAGGTGGGCACCGACACGCAATCGATGGCGATCGCCCTGAAGAACGCGCTGCGCCAGGCGCCGGACGTGATCCTGGTGGGCGAGATCCGCGACCGCGAAACCATGTCGGCCGCGATCGCCTATGCCCAGTCGGGCCACCTGTGCCTGGCCACCATGCACGCCAACAACAGCTACCAGGCGCTGAACCGCGTGCTGAGCTTCTATCCGGTAGAGGTCCGCCCCACCATGCTGGGCGACCTGGCGGCCGCCCTCAAGGCCGTCGTTTCGCAGCGCCTGCTGCGGACCATCACCGGCACCCGGGTGCCGGCCGTGGAGGTGATGCTCAACACCAAGCTGATTGCGGAGCTGATTGAAAAAGGGGACTTCTCCGGGGTCAAGGAAGCGATGGAGAAGTCGATGGCCGAAGGCTCGCAGACCTTCGAACAGGACATCGCCCGGCTGATCGTCGACGGCACGGTGGAGAAGAAGGAAGGCCTGATGTACGCGGATTCGCCGACCAACCTGCAATGGCGGCTGCAGAACGAGGCCGCCGGCAAGGACGCGACGTTTGCCGAGGAAGGCGCGAGCGAGGAAGACCTGGCCGAAGAAGCGTCGTTCACCGAAATCACGCTGGACGTCAAGCACTGACTCCGGCTTTCCTGCATGTCCCGCGCCCTCCACCTCGCCGAAGAACTGATCTCGCGCCCTTCCGTCACCCCCGACGACCAGGACTGCCAGCGCATCCTGGCGCAGCGCCTGGAGCCGCTGGGCTTCGCCTGCGAGAGCATCGCCAGCGGGCCTGAGAACTTCCGCGTCACCAACCTGTGGGCCAGGAGGCCGGGCAAGGCAAGCGCCTCCCCTGCTGGCAAGACCCTGGTTTTCGCCGGCCACACCGATGTCGTACCGACGGGCCCGCTGGAGCAATGGAGCAGCAATCCGTTCACCCCGTCGCACCGGGACGGCAGGCTGTACGGCCGCGGCGCCGCCGACATGAAGACCTCGATCGCCGCCTTCGTTGTCGCCGCCGAGGAATTCCTGCACGCGCATCCGCAACCTGCGCTGTCGATCGCCCTGTTGATCACGAGCGACGAAGAAGGCCCGAGCGTCGACGGCACCGTAGTCGTCTGCGAGCAGTTGAGGGCGCGCGGTGAGCGGCTCGACTACTGCATCGTCGGCGAACCGACGTCGGTCGAACGGCTGGGCGACATGATCAAGAACGGCCGCCGCGGCAGCATGAGCGGCAAGCTCACCGTCAAGGGCGTGCAGGGCCACATCGCGTACCCCCAGCTGGCAAAAAATCCGATCCACCTTGCCATGCCGGCACTGGCCGAACTTGCGGGCATCGCCTGGGACGCGGGCAACGCTTTCTTCCCGCCGACCACCTGGCAGATGAGCAACATCCACGCCGGCACCGGGGCCGGCAACGTGATTCCCGGCACGCTGGTGGTGGACTTCAACTTTCGCTACTCGACCGAGTCGACGGCCGAGGGCTTGCAGCAGCGCGTGGCCCAGGTATTGCAGCGTCACGGGCTCGACCATGAGATCCAGTGGGTCGTCGGCGGCCTCCCGTTTCTGACCACGCCGGGCGAACTGGTCGGGGCGGTGCAGGATGCGATCCGCAGCGAAACCGGCGTCGCAACAGTCCTCTCGACCACCGGCGGGACCAGCGACGGCCGCTTCATCTCGCGCATCTGCCCGCAGGTGATCGAATTCGGACCGATCAACGCGACCATCCACAAGATCGACGAGCACGTGGCCGTGGCCGACATCGATCCGCTGAAGAACATTTACCGCCGCGTCCTCGAGAACCTCGACGCATTGCTTCCGCCATGACGGTGATCGAGTTGATCGAAGCGGGCGCGCAGCGGCTCGGCGATGCCGGCGTGGCGTTCGGCCACGGGACGGCGAATGCGTTCGACGAGTCGGCCTGGCTGGTGCTGTGGAAGCTCGGCTTCCCGCTGGACCAGATCGACCAGCATGCCGACGCCATCGTCGATGCGCAGCAGCAGGCCGGCGTCGAAGCGCTGATCGCGCAACGCATCGACAGTCGCAAGCCCGCGGCTTACCTGACGAAGGAGGCGTGGCTGCAGGGCATCGCCTTCTACGTCGATGAGCGCGCCATCGTGCCGCGCAGCTTCATCGCCGAAATCATCGTCAATGGCGACATGGACTACTGGCTGGGTGAGCACACTCGCAGCGTGCTGGACATGTGCACGGGCAACGGCAGCCTGGCGGTGCTGGCGGCGCTGTGCTGGCCCGACGTCAGCGTGGCGGCCGCGGACATTTCACCCAGGGCCCTCGAAGTGGCGCGAATCAACGTCGACAGGCACGGGCTTGCCGACCGGATCGCGCTGATCCACTCCGACGGCCTTGACACTGTGCACGGCAGCTTCGACCTGATCCTGTGCAACCCGCCGTACGTCAACGCGCAAAGCATGACCGAGCTGCCCGCCGAATACCTCGCCGAACCAGCGCTGGCGCTGGCCGGCGGCGCCGACGGCATGGACTTCATCCGCGGCCTGCTGGCGGACGCGCCGGCCCACATGGGCGAGCACGCCGTGCTGGTGCTGGAGGTCGGCAACGAGCGCGCCAACTTTGAGGCGGCGTTCCCGCGCCTGCCTGCCGTCTGGCTGGAAACCAGCGCGGGGGAGGACCAGGTGGTGCTGCTGACGCGCGAAGCGCTGCTCGCCGACGGCCGTGTCTCACCGAAACCCATGGATCCCGGATCGCGTCCGGGATGACAAGACTTTGATCACTCTCAAGAACGTCACCCTGCGGCGCAGCGCCAAAGTCCTGCTCGACAAGGTTTCCGTTACCCTCAACCCCGGCGAAAAGGTCGGCCTGGTGGGCCGCAACGGCGCGGGCAAGTCAACCCTGTTCGGGCTGTTCAACGGCAGCCTGCATGAGGACGGCGGAGACTTTTCGCTGCCGGCGCAGTGGCGGCTGGCGGAAGTCGAGCAGAACATGCCCGAGACCGAGGCGTCGGCGACCGACTTCGTGCTGGGTGGAGATACCCGCCTGGCTGAGCTGCGCGAGGCGCTGGCGCAGGCCGAGCGCGACCATGACGACAACGCCGACGACGGCGACCACGGCATGGCCATCGCTCACCTGCATTCCGACCTGGCCGACGCCGGCGAGCACGACGCCGTTCCGCGTGCCCAATCGCTGATCCTCGGCCTCGGTTTCAGGACCGACGAGCTCGACCAGCCCGTCAACAGCTTTTCGGGCGGCTGGCGGATGCGGCTGCAACTGGCGCGGGCGCTGATGTGCCCGTCCGACCTGTTGCTGCTCGATGAGCCCACCAACCACCTGGACCTGGACGCGCTGGTCTGGCTGGAGGCGTGGCTCAAACGCTACCAGGGCACCATGATCGTGATCAGCCACGACCGGGAGTTTCTGGATGCCGTGACCGACGTCACGCTGCATATCGAGCACCAGCAGATCACGCGTTACGGCGGCAACTACAGCGAGTTCGAGACCCTGCGGTCGCAGCAGCTCGAGCTGCAGCAATCGTCCTTCTCCAAGCAGCAGGACAAGATCGCTCACCTGAAAAAATTCATCGACCGCTTCAAGGCCAAGGCCAGCAAGGCCAAGCAGGCGCAGAGCCGGGTCAAGGCGCTGGAGCGGATGGAGAAGATCGCGCCGGTGCTCGCCGACGCCGACTTCACCTTCGAGTTCAAGGAACCCGCCAACCTGCCAAACCCGATGCTGGCGATCAGCGACGGCGAATTCGGCTACACAGTGGAGGGCGAGAAAAAGACCATCGTTCGCGGCGTCAGCCGCTCGGTGCTGGCCGGGCAGCGGATCGGCATCCTGGGCGCCAACGGACAGGGCAAGTCCACGCTGGTCAAGACCATCGCGGGAGACATCCCGCTGCTCGCCGGCACCGTCACCCAGGGCAAGGGGCTGTCGATCGGCTATTTCGCGCAGCAGGAACTCGATGTGCTGCGGCCGGCCGACAACCCGCTGGAGCACATGACCCGGCTGGCGCGCGAGGTCGGACCGCAGGCACGCGAGCAGGAAATCCGCAACTTCCTGGGCACCTTCAATTTCAGCGGCGACATGGTGCGGCAAGCGGTCGGCACCATGAGCGGCGGCGAAAAGGCCCGGCTGGTGCTGTCGATGATGGTCTGGCAGCGCCCCAACCTGCTGCTGATGGACGAGCCGACCAACCACCTGGATCTGGCGACGCGCGAGGCACTGTCGATGGCCCTGAACGAGTTCGAAGGCACGGTGCTGCTGGTCAGCCACGACCGCGCCCTGCTGCGGGCCGTGTGCGACGAGTTCTGGCTGGTGGGGCGCGGTGTGATCGCGCCATTCGACGGCGACCTGGACGACTACCAGCGTTACCTGCTGGACGAATCCAAGCGCCTGCGCGAGCAGGCCAAGCTGGATCGCAGCGCGGCGCTGGTCCAGCCGGTCGCCATTGCGCAACCGCGCAAACACGAGGCACCACAGCGCCAGCAGATCGCCGCCCGGCTCAAGGCCCTGCGCAAGGAGCTCGAACAGGCAGACCAGCGCATGGCGTTGCTGTCAAAGGACAAGGCGGCGCTTGACGCGCGCTTGTCGACGCGCTTGTCGCCGGTGGACCTCGCCGCAGGCGGCAAGCAACTCAAAAGCCTCACCGATGAGCTTGCCATGCTGGAAGAGCGCTGGCTGGCCCTGTCCGGCGACATCGAGGCGATTGAAATAACGGTCTGAGCCGAGCTGGGTTAAGGTGTTGCCATGGTCACATCGCTGCAACTCGCCGAACATCACCCTGCGCTCGCCGAACGCGTGCGCTACTGCCGCCGCCTGTTGAACCGCCGGGCGCTGGTGGCAGCAGCCGCGAGCGCCGTCCCCGTTCCCGGACTCGACTGGGCCGTGGACGCCGCCCTGCTGTCCAGACTGGTGCCCGAAATCAACGAGCAATTCGGCCTGACGCCCCAGCAGCTGGACAAGCTGCCGCACCACAAGCGCGAGCAGGTGCAAAAAGCGGTGGGCGCCATCGGCTCGATGCTGATCGGAAAATTCATCACGCGGGACCTGGTGCTGCGCGCCGCGAAAGCCGTCGGCTTGCGGATGGCGGCGTCTCAGCTTGTGCGTTTTGTTCCGCTGGCCGGACAGGTGGTGTCGGCCCTGGTCGGGTACACCGCCATCCGGTACCTGGGCGAAGAGCACATCAAGGATTGCATCCGGGTCCTGCAGACCGCGCAGCTCGCGCTGCCCGCGCCTAGCGCGCGGTCCTGAAGCCGGGGTCGGGGATCGGCTCCAGGCTCATCTCCGCGCTCACCCGCCTGGACCGATCGATCTTCTTGGCCGTCAGGTCGGCTGTGTAGCGCAGCTTCTTCACGTCCAGCTCAGTGACCTTCGGGTTCACGCCGAAGCTGA
>JANXVP010000400.1 GCA_025351615.1 Ramlibacter sp.
TGATCGTGCCCCTCATGGGCGACCGCCACGTACGCAGCGGATGCGATCGCGACCATCGCAAGTGTTCGCAAAGACTTCATTTCGTTCTTTCCAGGTGCCAGGCCACAAAGGTCTTGCGAGTGCTCATGCTTGGCGGTTAAAACCGCCCGCTCAGTCCAACGACGAACGCGTTCTTCGCCGTGAGCTGAACGCCATTCACATGCTGATAGATGGGCTGCTGGTAAAAAGCATAGATGCTAAGACGGTCGGACATCGAATAGCTCACTCCAGGACTGAGAAAGACTGACCGTCCACCGCTGTCCGCGGGCTCGGCGACCGCACCGCGATCCCGCCCTTTGACAATGAGATTGAGCTGAACGACGCCAGCGAGCTTTTCAGTGATGCCCTGCCGATAGCCGAGGTCCACCCCGAACTGCGAACCTGGCTTGAATTGGTCATTGCTCTTCAGGGCGTGCTGGTACTGAGCCTGAGCGAACCAGGATGCGTTAGCGTCGTGCATGGCCTGGTGAAAATACGCGCCCACGATGCCATCGATGGTGCCGGTCCCGGGCTGCAGGCTGCGTTCTGCAACATCCCCATCGGCGTTGACGATGTTCTTGCGGCCCGTCGGCAACTTGATCCCGAACGTCAGCCCCCCAACGCTTTCGTTGGCGCTCTCCGGAACAACGAACTGATAACGAACCAGGGCCCGAACGTCGCCCGGTTCTGTGAACTTCCAGCGTTCAGGCACCTGTTCTGGCGGGCCGTTGTGGATATGCAAGTGATCGCGATCAACCAGCGGTGCAACAAGGCTGAATCCCCACCCGGATTCGAAAGTGCGGTTGAAGGTCGCCACCATATTGCGATTGCGTGTACTGACTTCGTCATGGTCGTGCGGGATTTGTCCAACAGCCACTTTACGCGAGCCCGCTCGTGGCTGGCTCTGGTCGAGGTACTCGTACCTCAAATCGAAAGAGTCGCCGGCATACGTCGCCGCGCCCTCAGCAGCCCAATTCGAATTAACCGCACAAAAGGCCGAACCGCAGCTTGCAAAGGCGTCAGACGCCGACAGAGCGGCGCAGCCGGACAGGGTCAACAACAGTGCGCGGCGTGAAAGGGCCACGATGGCGTTAGCGGGGTATTTCTTGTCTTGCATTTGCGCGAGGATAGCGCGTTGCACAGGGACCGTGGACCGCGTTGCGGTTCTTCCGTCGAGGTCTGTCAGCCCCGGGGCGGATAGTCGCCGATGCGTCGTGCTGGTGGGTGATGCAGGGTTTGAACCTGCGACCCCTGCCGTGTGAATGACGGGAACAGAGGCGTCACTGGACATCTTTGGACGACAAGACCATTGGGAGACTTTTTATTGACGTCCTACATTCTACAGGTAACAAGTGCCCACTTTTTGACGACTTTTTGACGACTTTTTGCCCACTTTTTGCCCACTTGGCAGTAAGGAGGCGGACCTGGTGAACATCACGACGGTGGCGGCGCGAGACAAGATCAAACCGCAGCACGACCCTTACTGGGTAAAGCTCAAGGCCGGCGCTTTCCTCGGGTTTCGCAAGATGACGCCGACCTCAACAGGTACTTGGCTGGCGCGATTCCGCAACAGCGACGACGGCAAGACGACCAAGCGCGACCGACTACGAGCGATAAGATCGTCTTGTACGCCTGCGACCGGCGTGTCCGCCCTATCGATCTACGGGCTGTTCCGTTCGCTTGGCGAACGGTATGAAAAGCACCACTGCCATGGTGAGAACGGCAGTCATCATCCACGCTTCATTGATGGCCAGCGTCAGCCCCGCCTTTTCGATCAGCGGTTGAAGCAATGCCTGCCTGACGGTATCGATCGGTCCAGGCCCTTCAGCGAGAAATCGGTCGAGCGGGATCCCCACTAACTTCGCCGTGGGCACATCGCCTGCGATCAACTTGCGCACGATGTCGTTGGCATGTAGCGTTGAACGACTGTAGATGACCGTATCGATCAACGCGAGTCCGATGGCGCCGCCGAGATTGCGCATCAGATTGAACATGCCGCTTGCGTCGGCCACCCGGTTCAGAGCCAGGCCGCCAAGCGCCAGGCGGGTCGGCGGCAACAGGCAGAACATGATCGCGACGCCGCGAACGACTTGCGGCCAGAACATGGCGTCGCCGTCGGTCTGAGGGGTCTGAACCATGCTCATTGCCAGCCCCACCGCGAACAGCGCGAATCCGCCCGCCGAAAGCAGACGCGCATCGAGGCGGCGCTCGAGCGCCACTGCGATCGGGGCCGTCGACAGTTGCGCGACGCCCGTAACCAGCATGATCAGGCCGATCTGCAATGCGTTGTGCCCCCTGACAAACGCCAGGAACACCGGCATCAGGTAGACGGACCCGAAGAGGCCGATTCCCAGGACGAAGCTCAACACACAGCCGACCGTAAAATTCCGGTCGGCAAAAGCGCCGAGATCGACCACCGGATGGCTGGCCCGCAGAGTGCCCCGGACAAATGCGGACATGCTGGCCATACTAAGGATCAGCAGCCCTGTCACCAGACCCGACAGCCAGCCGCGCTGGGGCGCCTCCTTCAGCGCGATCTCGAGTGCTGCCAACGCGATCACGATAAGCGTCAGGGACTTCACGTCCAGCGTCCTGGCCTCCTGCAATCGCATCGGAATTCCCGGCAGCAGCATTCCTGCCACGGTTGCTGAAACGATGCCAGGCAGGATGTTGATCAGAAACAGCCAATGCCAGGAATAGGTCTCGGTGATCCATCCTCCGACCACCGGGCCGACGGTGGGAGCCAGAACTGCCAGGACGCCGGCGAGCATGGTGGCGATCCCCTGTCGCCGCACCGGGAACAGCAAAAACACGGCAGAAAAGACTGCGGGGATCAGCGTTCCGCCGGCAAAACCCTGCACCACCCGCCATGAAAGCAGGGCAGCCAGGCTGTTGCTTGCAGCGCACCCCAATGAAGCCAGAGTGAACACGGAGGTGGCCAGGACGAACAACCGGCGCATGCCCAGTAGCCGTGTCAGGAAACCGGTCAGCGAAATCGCGATGACCTCCGCGATCAGGTAGGCCGTCTGCACCCAGCTCATCTGGTCGGGCGCGATCGCAAGCGCATCCTGCATCGCCGGCAATGAAGTGGCCACGACCTGGACGTCCAGAATCGCCATGAACATGCCGACGCACATCATCGCGAAACCGATCCAGGTGCGGATCATCGTCCCGCCTGCCGCTTTGGCTTTAGCGGATTCCAAGGTCGCGCACCCCGGCCAGCGCCGCGTTCTCCGCCCGGATTCGAATCGTTAGCACCGCGGCGTTCGCAAGCGAGAAAGCCAGCGCGTACCAAGGCAATCCGAGACACAGCGGCAGCACCGCGATTTCCCCGACGACTACAACATAATTTGGATGTGACAGCAGCAGGTATGGCCCGGTTGTGACAAGCGGCAGGCCCGGCTGCACGATGATGCGGGTGGTCCAGCGCGAGCCCAGAGTCGCCAGCACCCAGACGCGCAGGGCCTGAAGCAGGAAAAAGATCGCAAGCCACACAGCCCCGACTGATTTCTGCCAGCCGAGCACCCAGAGACCGGCCAACCAGAATGAATGCAGCATGACGATCAAGGGGTAATGGCCCGGCGCAACTTCAACCGCCCCCTTGCTCAGCAGCGCCTTGGTATTGCGGCGGGCCAGCCAGAGTTCGGCCAGCCGTTCGAGGGTAACGAATGCCAGCAGAAGTGCGGCAGCCGTCATGCGATTTTCCTGAGCGAGACGCAACTGGTGGTGAATCCGGGACCCATGGCGGTCAGGAGCGTGCGCGCAGGCAGCCCGGCCTGGATGACCCTCTCCAGCACGAACAAGGCGGTGGGCGCCGACATATTGCTGTATCCGGCAAGAACGTCACGCTCATGGTCCAGGCTCCCGGGCGCAAGCGAAAACGCACGCTCCAGGGCGCTTATGACTTTTTGACCTCCCGGATGAAAGGCAAAGCGGTCGATATCGTCGAGAGTCAAACCAGCCCGCGCAAGAATTTCTTGCACGGCCGGCGCCATGTTCGCTTCGGCGAAGGGGGGAATGGCTCGATCGAAGATGACGCCCAGGCCGAGCGGATCGACCGACCAGCCCATGATGTCCAGCGTCCCGGGCCAGGTGTGCTGGCCGCTCATTTCAATGGCGGCAATGCCGCTGTCGCCAGTGCGCAGAACACAAGCCGCAGCGCCATCGCCGAACAACGCTGTCGCGACGATGTTGGACTTGGTCAGTTCATCGAGCCGGAATGAGAGCGTGCACAGTTCGACAGCGACGACCAGCACGACACTGCCCGGTCGCGACTGCGCGAGGCGCGATGCAATCGACAAGCCCGTGACACCACCCGCGCAACCCAGCCCGAACACAGGAATGCGCACGATGTCCGCCCGGAAACCAATCTGTTGGGATGCGCGGGCTTCGAGGCTGGGCGTGGCAATTCCCGTGGACGAGACCGTGACGACGGTATCGACTTGGGCAGCGCAAAGGCCCGCGGAAGCGAGCGCCTTCGACGCCGCATCGATGAACAACCTGACCGCGGCATCCAGGTACGCCAGGTTGCGCTCAGGCCACCCCAGCGGTTTGAAGTACCACTCCAGGGGACGGACTGCGTAGCGCCTCAATATCCCGGAGGTCTCAAAGACGCGCGAGAGGGCTCTGAAAGCGCCGAAGCGTGAGGCAAAGCCGTCACTTGCGGCAGCAGCAACATCACTTTGTTCGAGGCAAAAAGGAGGGACTGCAGTTGCAATTGATAGCAGATTGGCGAATTCAGGCATCAAAACATTCAAATCAACGACTGACCCAGCCATTGAGTGCGGCCCGAGTTGTGGTACCGGCGGGCGGAAAGCCGGGGACTTCTTGCTGATATCGAAACCACGCCATGAGATCACGAATATTTCCCGTCTCAAGGACAAATGTCTGTAGGCGTTTGGCGCGTGCGATATGACGAAAGCGCTCGCGCTGACCTGCAGACGACGGTGACAACGCGTGGAAACGTGATTCGCTGTTTTTGCAAACTGGCATCGGCATGACAACTCTTCATTCCCCAGGCTGCTTGCAAGTCCGGGCAAGGCGTTGTCTACCTCCCTGCCGCTGATCGAGATATCGAAATTTCTTTGCCCGCGATTTCTTTTCGCGATTCGCCCGAGTAACTGCAGCTAAAAGTGACAACGTATCGGGGCGAATCCTCGTCCACCAAAACAGAAGCTCTTTGACAACCATGTCACCATCATGTTCAACACTAAAACTTGTGCTCGCGACCATCGCCCGCCCCGCCAAACATTGCGCATGGCCGGTGGGCGTCCCGGCCCTATTTGCTCATCTTCTCCATCGGATGCCCGTGCTTCGCCAGGAACTTGTCGAAGTCCGCAATCTCTCGTTTCTGCGCAGAAATGATGCCCTTGGCCATCTTTTTCATCTGCGGCTCATTTCCATCCTTCAACTCTGTCTTCGCCATTTCAACTGCGCCCTGGTGGTGGATGCGCATCATCATCGCGAAGTCGATATCAGGCTTGCCGGTCATTTGCATCGAAGCCATCTTGTCGCTGCTGTCTTTCATCATGGCTTTCATGTCCATCCCACCCGCTGGCATTGAGGAGGAGCTGCTCTTGGGCGCTGCGTTGCCTCCCGACGCAGGCGGGGTTTGCGATCGGGAAGGCTGAGACAGAAGTGCTCCAGCAAAAATCATCGCGCTGAGGGCAGCAGATTTTGTGTAGGGGTTCATCAGTTGGTTCTTTCTATGAATAATTCATAAGTTTCAGAAAATCCAGTCTGAGACAAGCCTTACTTTTCAGGCACAAGCGCAGTCACGGTCAATTTGCCGCCATCCTTCGCGGCTGTGAATCGCACCTTGTCGCCGGCCTGGACCTTGTCGAGCATGGCCGTGTCGCTCACCCGGAATACCATCGTCATCGGCGGCATCTCGAGATTCTTGATCGCGCCGTGCTTGAGCGTGATTTTCTGGTTTTCCCTGTCGACTTTGCGTACTTCCGCTTCGGTCATCTCGCTCGGAGATGTTGCGATCTGAGTCGTGACAGCTCCGCCGGTAGCGGGCTGAGCGTGTACCGCCCCCGCGAGCAGCGCGGTCACGATCAAAAGGAACTTGATACTCTTCATTGATTTCTCCTTCAGTGATTCAAACGCCAAGACTGCACGCTGGCGCGGCTCGTCAATGCTTGTGGTCGGAATGGCCATGGTCCCTGGTTGCTTTCCCATCGCCGGCTACGGTGACGATCCCTTTCATGCCTGCCTCGAAATGACCAGGTTGCAGGCAGGCGAAATCCACCTTGCCTGGCGTCGTGAACTGCCAGATGATTTCGCCGGCTTTTCCCGGAGCCACCGTGACCATGTTGTCGTCGGCGTGCTCCATCTCCGGATTTTTCTGCATGAGCTCGGCGTGTTCCTTCAGCGCCTTCTGGGTGCCGAGGACCATCTCGTGTTTGATCTGGCCCGAGTTACTCACGACAAACCGGACGGTCTCGCCCTGCTTGACGGTCAGGTCCGACAAGCTGAAACGCATCGTGTCCGACATGTCAACTTT
>JANXVP010000434.1 GCA_025351615.1 Ramlibacter sp.
TCGAGCTTGCGGCCCAGCACGCCGCCCTTGGCGTTGATGTCGTCGATCGCCATTTTCATCCCGTCCTGGGTGTCGCGACCCACCTGCAGCTGCACGGCGGTCGGCACGCCGATGCGGATCGGCTTGGGTTGGGCCAGCGCCAGAGGAGTCGTGAGGCTGATGGCCGCACAGGCCGCGCCTACCAGGAAGGACCCGCGGCTGATGCGGAACTTGGCAAGGGCAGTGGAACGTTCGAGCTTCATGGTGGATTCCTAGGCTGGGTGGGACGGTTTCCATTGGAGCGACTTCCGGCCGGTTCCGGATAGGGACTATCCCGCCCGTCGAGCCCGGCCACCGGCCTGCATTGAGCCGGATCTTGCGCGCCCAGAGGCCATCGGTTACCGTCAAACCAATGACAGTCGACCCTTCACTCGTCGCCCAGTTCGCTCCAACCGGCGTCTTGCGCGTCTCCCTCAACATGGGCAACCCGGTGCTGGCGCACAGCCGCACCGCGGTCGAAAGGCCGGCGGGCTTGTCGATCGACCTGGCGCGCCGGCTGGGGCGCGAGCTCGGCGTCGACGTCCGCCTGCTGGAGTTCGACACCGCGGCCCGCTCGGTCGAAGCCCTCGCCGCCGGCGGAGCCGACATCGGCTTCATGGCGATCGATCCGCAGCGCGCCAGCAGCATCGAATTCACCGCCGCCTACGTGCAGATCGAAGGCGTCTACCTGGTGCCGCAGGATTCGCCGATCTTTTCGAACGACCAGGTGGACCAGCCCGGGATCCGGATCATGGTCGGCGCCGGCAGCGCCTATGCGCTCTACCTGAGCCGCAACATCAAGCAGGCGCAGCTGGTCACGGTGGCGACTTCCGAAGCCGTGGTCGATGCGATGCTGCGCGACAAGCTGCCGGTGGCCGCCGGCGTGCGCCAGCAACTCGAGTCCGATGCCAGGCGCGTGGGCGCAGCGCGGGTGCTCGAAGGCCGCTTCATGGTGATCAACCAGGCGATGGCGATGCCCCGGGACCGCAGCGCGCCAGCCCACGCGTATCTCGCCGATTTCGTGGAGCGCATGAAGCGCGAAGGCGTGGTCGCCGAAGGCCTTCAGCGCCACGGCATCGAAGGCGCCCGGGTCGCCGACGCCGGCTGAGGCTGCGGCAACGGCCTTGGCTAGGGGTCGGCACTGAGCCTGAGACGTGCGGGGGCGGGTTAGGATCGCCCGCAACAATGAGCAGGAGACCGCAGTGAACGCATTCCCGGCCAGGCTTGCATGCGTCGTGGCGCTGGCCGTCGCCGCGCACAGCGCCGGCGGCCAGGAGCCGACGCGAAGCTGGCCCACCCATCCCATCAGGCTGGTCGTGCCGTTTCCGGCCGGCTCGCTGGTCGACGTGCTGGGCCGCTCGATCGGCGACAACCTGCAGGCGACACTGAAGCAGCCGGTGATCATCGACAACCGGGCCGGCGCGAGCACGCTGCTCGGCGCGAAGGTGGTTGCCGCCGCGCCGCCGGACGGCTACACGCTGCTGGTGCCGACGGTGACCACGATGAGCCTGGCGCCGCAACTGGTGACCAAACCGGGGATCGACCCGGCAAGGGAATTGACGCCGATCGCGCGGCTGGGCGCGACCAATTTCTTCCTCAGCGTCGTGCCGGGATTTCCGGCTCGCACGATGAAGCAATGGATTGCCGAAGTGAAGCGCCATCCCGGCAAGTACAGCTACGCCTCGTCGGGCACCGGATCGCCGCACCACATCTTCATGGAGCTGCTGAAAAAGCAGCTGGGGCTGGCGATCGTGCACATCCCGTACAAGGGCAGCAGCAGTTCGATGGTCGACCTGCTGTCGGAAAAGGTGGATATGGCCTTCCTGGACGGCACGCTGGCGATTCCCAACGTGAAGGCCGGCAAGCTGTTCGCTGTCGGTACGTCGATGGCCAGACGCAGCGTGCTGCTGCCGTCGGTGCCGCCGATCGCGGACGCCGTGCCCGGTTTCGACTGGTCAGGCTGGATCGGGTTTGCCGGTCCGGCCAACCTGCCGGCGCCGATCGTGGCGCTGCTGTCCGACGAGATCAGGCGGATGCAGGCCACGCCCGCGTACGCCGAGCTGTTGAACAAGGCGGCCATGGAGCCGACCGAACCGCTGTCGCCAGCGGAGATGAACGAGTTCGTCAAGACCGAATACCGCCGCTGGGGCCCCGCCATCCAGGCGTCGGGCGCCACCGTCGACTGATACCGGCGCGACACAGAGCAAGGACACCATGGGACACCAGATCCGCCGCATCGTCACCGGGCACGACGACAGCGGCAAGGCCATCGTCGAGATCGACGGCATCGCGCCGAACATGAAGGTGCGTCCTGGCGCCGGCTTCGTCAGCAGCCTGCTGTGGGTGACCGATGAAACTCCGGCCCGCATGGACCTGCGGCAGGACCGCGCCGACCGCAGCATCGGCGTGCCGCCACCGGCCAACGGCTCGATCCTGCGCGTCGTCGATTTTCCGCCGGTGACCAGGCAAGCCGAGGCCATCGACCAGAAGGAGCTGCTCAAGTCGATGGGCGCCGGTCACCATTCGACCGACGGCGAGCAAGCCCGCCATGCCTACATGCACCGGACCAAAAGCGTCGACTACGCGATCGTGCTGGACGGCGAGATCGTCATGCTGCTGGACGATTCAGAGGTCCGCATGAAGGCTGGCGACTTCCTGGTGCAGCAGGGCACGAACCACGCGTGGGTCAACCGGTCCGACCGGATGTGCCGGATCGCATTCGTCCTCATCGACGGCGTCGATCCGCTGGACCAGACATGAAGTTCGGCATCTTCGACCACCTCGACCGGGGCGACGTCCCGCTGTCGGAGCACTACGAGAACCGCTTGCGGCTGGCCGAGGTCTACGACCGCGAAGGCTTCCACGCGTACCACATCGCCGAGCACCATGCGACGCCGCTGGGCATGGCATCGGCGCCCAGCGTGTTCCTCGCCGCCGTGGCGCAGCGGACCAGACGCCTGCGCTTCGGTCCCCTGGTTTACACGCTCAGCCTGGCGCATCCGCTGCGGATCCTCGAAGAAATCTGCATGCTGGACCAGATGAGCAACGGCCGGCTGGAACTCGGCATCGGCAAAGGCAGCTCGCCCTACGAAATGGGTTACTTCGGCGTGACCGGTCAGAATGCAAGCCCGCTGTACCACGAGTCGTACGACGTGATCATGCAGGGCCTGACCTCGCGCGAGATCAACTTCCAGGGCGAGTATTTCCAGTTCCGCAAGGTCCCGGTCGAACTCGAATGCGTGCAGAAGCCGCATCCGCCGATCTGGTACGGCTTGTCCGCGGCTGCCGCCGTGCCGTGGGCGGCGCAGAACAACGTCAACATCGTCTGCAACGGCCCCTCGGCTCCGGTGCGCGCGATCACCGACCGTTACCGTGAGGAGTGGAATGCACAACCCCACACGCCCGGCGCGCAGCTGCCATTCCTCGGGCTGGGAAGGCACATCGTCATCGCCCAGAAGCACGATGAGGCGCATGCGATTGGACGCAGGGGTTTCGCCCGCTGGTACGACAGCCTGCAGCACCTGTGGCGCGCGCATGGCAATCCGATGAAAAGCTATCCCATTCCGCAGGACTACGACGCCGCCGTGGACGCCGGCATCCTGCTGGTCGGCACGCCCGACGAAGTGGCCGACGGCCTGAGCCGGGAGATCGGCATCTCCGGCGTCAACTACGTGCTCACGCGCTTTGCCTTTGGCGATCTTTCCTATGACGAATCGCTGCGCTCGCTCAATCTGTTCGCCAGGCATGTGATGCCGCGTTTCACCGTCGAGCCGGCGCTCGCCTGACTGATCAGGACTTTCCCGGTTCCACAACACGAAGGAGACAGACCATGGAAGATTCGAAGTCATTGCAAGCGGCACGCTGGAGGCATTGCGCCGCCTGCGACCAATCCGTCCCCACTGGCATGAGCCGTCGCCGGCTGCTGTTGGGCGCGGCCGCGGCGGGCGCCACGGCGCTTGCGGGCTGTTCGACCGGAACCAGCCTGTCGACACCGGCGGCGCCCGCGCTGAATCTGAGCCAGAGCGCAGGCCGCATCGACGTCCACCATCACCTGTCGCCGCCGGGCTGGGTCGCCGCGGCCCGCAGCAGCCTCGATCCGCTGTCGATCAACTGGACGGTCGAGAAATCGCTGGCCGACATGGACCGTGCCGGCATCGCGACCGCGATGCTGTCCGTCACCACCCCTGGCATCGTGCTGCCGAACCTGAGCACCGAGGCCGGGCGCCGCCTGGCCCGCGAGTGCAACGAATACGGCGCACGGCTGGTCAGGGACTATCCCGGACGTTTCGGCTGCTTCGCCGTGCTGCCGATGTACGACGTCCAGGGCAGCCTGGCCGAGATCGCCTATGCGCTCGACGTGCTCAAGGCCGATGGCATCGGCTTGCTGACCAGCTACGGCGACAAGTGGCTGGGCGATCCGGTGTTCTTCCCGATCATGGAGGAACTGAACCGCCGCAAAGTGGTGGTGTACACCCACCCGACGGCGGCCAACTGCTGCGGCAACCTGCAGGCCAAGGTGCCCCCGGTG
>JANXVP010000443.1 GCA_025351615.1 Ramlibacter sp.
GTACGAGCAGGTCAAGAGCGATCCGGTGCTCTACGCGCACGCCAACCGGGTGCTGCACCTGGAAACCAATCCGGGCAACGCGCGGGCGCTGGTGCAGGCCCACGGCGACCGCGACATCTGGCTCACGCCACCGCCGATCCCGCTGACGACGGCGGAGATGGACCATGTCTTCGGGCTGCCCTATGCGCGCAGTCCGCACCCGGCGTATGCCGATGACAAGGGCGGTCACGACGGCGTCACCAAAATCCCGGCCTGGGAAATGATCCGCTTCAGCGTGAACATCATGCGCGGCTGCTTTGGCGGCTGCACCTTCTGCTCGATCACCGAACACGAGGGCCGCATCATCCAGAGCCGCTCCGAGGATTCTGTGATCCGCGAGATCGAGGAGATCCGCGACAAGGTGCCCGGCTTCACCGGCGTCGTCTCCGACCTGGGCGGTCCAACGGCCAACATGTACCGCATCGGCTGCAGGAGCCCGGAAATCGAATCGGCGTGCCGCAAGCCGAGCTGCGTCTATCCTGGCATCTGCCAGAACCTCAACACCGACCACAGCGCGCTGATCCACATGTACCGGCGCGCGCGGGCCTTGAAGGGCGTGAAGAAGATCCTGATCGGCTCCGGCTTGCGCTACGACTTGGCAGTGCAGTCGCCCGAGTACGTCAAGGAGCTGGTGCAACACCACGTCGGCGGCTACCTGAAGATCGCGCCCGAGCACACCGAGCAGGGCCCGCTCACGAAGATGATGAAGCCGGGCATCGGCAGCTACGACAAGTTCAAGGCGATGTTCGAGAAGTACTCTGCCGAGGCGGGCAAGAAGCAGTACCTGATCCCTTACTTCATCGCCGCGCATCCGGGCACCAGCGACGAGGACATGATGAACCTCGCGCTGTGGCTGAAGAAGAACAGCTTCCGCGCCGACCAGGTGCAGACCTTCTATCCGAGCCCGATGGCGACGGCCACGGCGATGTACCACAGCGGGCGCAACACCCTGCGCAAGGTGAGACGGGAAGCGTCGGCCGAAGACAGTGTGGACGTCGTTCGCGGCGAGCGCCGCCGGCGCCTGCACAAGGCTTTCCTGCGCTACCACGACGCCAACAACTGGCCGCTGCTGCGCGAGGCGTTGAAGACGATGGGCCGTGCGGACTTGATCGGAAACGGCAAGCACCACCTGATCCCGACCTTCCAGCCGCTGACCGATGGCGGCTACCAGAGCGCACGCCGCAAGAACTCTACCGCGGCGCCCACTGCGCTCAGGCCGGTTGCTCCTGTGAAGGGCCGCATGCTCACCCAGCACACGGGCCTTCCGCCGCGCGTCGCCGGCGGCAAGGTCGCGCGCAAGCCACGCTGACCTACAGGAGTTTGCGCAGCCGTTCGAGCGCTTCGCGGTCGATACGGTCCTTGTCCCGGTAATCTGTTTTTGTCTTGAGCAAGCCCTCGATGTCGAGAGTGCGGATCTCTACGCCTTCAACCGTCAGCACCCGCACGTTCGCGCCGAGGCTTTCATAGGTCTGGCCATTGGCAGCAAACAGCAGATCGATCAGGAGGTCGTCTGCGACGCGGATGTTTTCCGGCTCACCGACCGTTACTTCGAACCACCGTGGATCAAGGTCCTTGCTGGAAACCAGAAAATCCAAAGCCTTGATGACCTTGCGGCCGTTGTCAATGGAGGAGGGCAGAAGGATGTCGATGTCTTCCGTGGCGCGCACGAAGCCATTGAGTCGGACCGCCTGCCCGCCTACCAGGATGTACTGCACCCCTTCGGCCTGGAAGCGCTCAAGCAATTTGAGCAACGGGTCTGCGCCCATGGTCAGGAGCCGGGATTCAGGCGGCGGGCTGCTGCAAGGTGACGCAGGTCATCCAGTTCATTGAGCTTGCGATGGGTCGCCCGCAGCACGCCGCGCCCGACCTTCGGTCTGGCCGCGGCCAGCATCGCGTCCACTGCGCGACCCTGGCGCAGGGCATCACCCGGGTCGAGAACAAACTCCGAGCGATCGCGGTGGCCGACAGTGCGCGTCATGGCTCCATGGTAGCCCAACACTTCCTCACACACACTGCTTGCAGAAGCCGATCCGCGCAGCGGTCGCCCGTCAACCCATCGGTCCGGTGAGCGGCCGCATGCTCACCCAGCACACCGTTGCTGTGACGCCAGATGGCTTGGTCTACGTGTCGTCGGACCGGGCGCTGCTGCGCATTCGCCAGCAGTAGCGCCGGCTCAGGCGGCTGGCCCGTCAGGCCGCCGGAACGGGCTGCGCTCGTCGAGGTGCTCCAGATAGTTCTCGATGCCGCGGCCCTCTTTCTCGAGAAAGCGCTCCACCGCGTCGGCGAAGGCCGGATGCGCCAGCCAATGGCAGCTGGTGGTCTTCACCGGCATCAGGGCCCGCGCCATCTTGTGTTCGCCCTGCGCGCCGCCTTCGAAGCGGCCGTAGCCGTTGTCAATGCACCACTGCAGCGGCTGGTAGTAGCAGGCTTCGAAGTGCAGGCAGTCCACCCTCTCGAGAGCGCCCCAGTACCGGCCATAGGCTGCGGGCTGGCGATTTTCGCCAGGCGTGTCGATCGCAATCAGGCTGGTGGCGACCGGCTTGCCATTGCGCTCCGCCACGAACAGCAGCCAGTTCTCCGGCATCGTCGTCGCCATCCGCCTGAAGAAGTCGCGGGTGAGGTAAGGCGCGTTGCCGTGCTCGTGATAAGTGCGCTCGTAGCAGCGGTAAAAGAAATTCCAGCCCTTCTCGCTGATGTCGGCGCCGCGGCTGGTGCGGAAGGTGACACCCGCCTCGGCGACCTTGCGGCGCTCCTGGCG
>JANXVP010000445.1 GCA_025351615.1 Ramlibacter sp.
TTCGTACTGCGTTTTGCCGAACAAAATCTCACGCTCCTTGTCGCCGGTGATGGTGCGGCGCAGGTCTGCCAGCACCTTGACGCCGCGCTGCACCGCCGGCCGCGCCGCGGTCGCGTCGTACCATTTCTGGAGGTGCGGATAGTCCGACAGCGTCACTCCCTGGTTTTCCCAGCTGCGCAGCCAGGGAAAGGTCGCGATGTCGGCGATCGAATACTCCCTGCCGCCCAAGAACGGGCTCTGCGCAAGCCGCTTGTCGATGACGCCGTACAGGCGTTTGGCTTCGTTGCTGTAACGCTCGATGGCGTAGGGGATCGGCTCCGGCGCGTACATGCGGAAGTGATGGGCCTGGCCCAGCATCGGGCCGACCCCGCCCACCTGGAACATCAGCCATTGCAGGACCTCGAACCGCTCGCGGTCGGTGGCCGGCAGGAACTTGCCTGTCTTGGCCGCCAGGTAGAGCAGGATTGCGCCGGACTCGAACAGCGAGATCGGCTTGCCGTCAGGTCCGTCCGGGTCGGTGATCGCCGGAATCTTGTTGTTCGGGCTGACGGCAAGGAATTCCGGCCTGAACTGGTCGCCGGCGCCGATATTGACCGGAGTGACCCGGTAAGGCAGTTCGCATTCTTCCAGCATCACGTGTACTTTGTGGCCATTGGGAGTGGGCCAGGTCAACACTTCGATCATGCGGCGCCTCAAGCTTTCGGGTTTGAACAATAATGCGACTTTAGGTTAAACCCCAGCCGCATGTTCGAGCGCATCAAGAAAGCTTTCTCGCGGGAGTCGCGGGAGGACGCAAGGGAAACGCTCGGACCGCCTTCCCATATGGCGGGCGGCGCCATCTCGGAATGGGCAACGACGCGGGGCTTCGGGTTTTCGGTCAGCGGCGACGGCGGAACCCTGACGCTGGAAGGGCGCATCCGGGGCAAGCGGTGGCGCATGGAACTGGGAAAGCCGAGCCGCAATTTCATCCGCGGCGAGGAGTTGCGGGGGCGCGCCGAGCTCGGCATCGACGAAGACGCGGCGGTGCTGGTGCTGAACCGGACCCTGAAAGAGGCGCTCGAGAAAAAAGCCTATTCGATCTATACCGACGATCTCCAGACCACGGCCGACCCCAGCCTGCCAGAAGAAATGCGCTGGCTCGCGATGTACGACGAGGTCGGCTGGGACGGGCTGCCGCCCGAATTCTGGGAGCGGTATGCGATGCTCGCGGACCGGCGCGAGAATGCGCTCGCCTGGATGGACCCCGCGCTGGCAGCGATGATGATGGACTGGCCGCAGCCAGCCCCCGGACTGGAAACTCCGTTCATGATGATGCTGCTGCGGGGCAAGGCGTATCTGCGGATGGAATACCAGCCTTCCGACATGCCGACCCTGCAGCATGCAGCCCTTATTTTTACCAGCGCCTGCGAGTCGGCGCTCGGCGGGCTGTCGGTCCCGGTCAACCGGGCCTGACCGCGCGAGGGCCTTTGCAAGTTCAGCTGCCGCGGGTCACTGCGGGCTGCGTGTCCTTGGCCGGGCTGCCGTATTTGCCCAATTCCCACTTGGCAATGGCGTTGCGGTGAACTTCGTCCGGGCCGTCCGCGAAGCGCAGGGTGCGGGCGCCGGCGTAGGCAGATGCCAGCGGGAAGTCATCGCTCAGACCGCCGCCGCCATGCACTTGGATCGCCCAGTCGATCACCTGGCAAGCCATGTTCGGCGCCACCACCTTGATCATCGCGATCTCGGTCTTGGCCACCTTGTTGCCCGCGACGTCCATCAGCCATGCCGCCTTGAGCGTCAGCAGGCGGGCCATGTCGATTTTGCAGCGCGCCTCGGCGATCCGCTCCTGGGTCACGGTCTGCGACGCCACCGTCTTGCCAAAGGCGACCCGCGAGGAAGCGCGCCGGCACATTAGCTCGAGAGCGCGTTCGGCCAGGCCGATCAGGCGCATGCAGTGGTGGATGCGTCCGGGGCCGAGGCGGCCCTGCGCGATCTCGAAACCGCGGCCTTCACCCAGCAGGATGTTGGACACCGGCACCCGCACGTTATCGAAAAACATTTCGACGTGTCCGTGCGGCGCATCGTCGTAGCCGAACACGCTGAGCGGACGCACGATCCGCACGCCCTTGGTGTCGGCGGGCACCAGCACCATGCTTTGCTGCGAATGGCGCGGCGCCTCCGGGTCGGTCTTGCCCATGGTGATGAAGATGGCGCAGCGCGGGTCGGCCGCGCCGGAGATCCACCACTTGTGGCCGGTGACCACGTACTCGTCGCCCTGGCGCTCGATCCGGGTCGCAATGTTGGTGGCATCCGACGAAGCCACCTCGGGCTCGGTCATCGCGAAGGCGGAGCGGATCTGCCCTTCCAGCAGTGGCTTGAGCCAGCGCGCCTTGTTTTCTTCCGAGCCGTAGCGGGCGATCGTCTCCATGTTGCCGGTGTCGGGCGCGGAACAGTTGAACACCTCGGACGACCACGGAACGCGTCCCATGATCTCGGCCAGCGGGGCGTATTCCTGGTTGGTGAGGCCAGCGCCTTCGTAGCCGGAGGCCGACGCGCTGTCCACCGGCAGGAACAGGTTCCACAGTCCGGCCGAGCGGGCCTTGCCCTTCAGGGCCTCGATCGTCTGCAGCGGGCTCCAGCGCTTGCCGGACTCCGAATTCGCCTGCAGTTCGTTCTTGTAGGCCTTCTCGGCGGGATAGACGTTGTCGTCCATGAACTTCAGCAGCCTGGCCTGCAGCTCCTTGGTTTTCGGTGAATAGTCAAAGTCCATGATGTCTCCTGTGGGTGCAAATTGAAGGTCAGGCCCGCTGGGCGAATTTCCACGCGAGTTCGGCCATTGGCCGGGCGCCGGCGCCGGAAGTCACGGCCTGCGCGCTGGAGGCTGTGCCGGCCTCCGCCCGCTTGGCAATGCCCTGCAGGATCGCGGCGATGCGAAACATGTTGTAGGCCATGTAGAAGCTCCAGTCGGCCGCCAGCGCCTGCGGCGTCGTGAGTCCGGTGCGCTCGCAATAGCGGCTGATGTAGTCGGCTTCGGACGGAATGCCCAGCTTCCCGATGTCCAGTCCGCCGATGCCGCGCGACATCTCGTGCGGAACGTGCCAGGCCATGCAGTGGTAGCTGAAATCGGCCAGCGGATGCCCGAGCGTCGACAGCTCCCAGTCGAGCACCGCGATCACGCGCGGCACGCTGGCGTCGAACATCAGGTTGTCGAGACGGAAGTCGCCGTGGACGATCGAGACCTTGCTGTCGTCGCGCGCGCTTGCGGGCATGTTGGCCGGCAACCATGCCATCAGCTTGTCCATCTCGGCAATCGGCTGTGTGACCGAAGCCACGTACTGCTTGCTCCAGCGCCCGATCTGGCGATCGAAGTAGTTGCCGGGCTTGCCGTAACCGGCCAGGCCCTGCCGGGCGAAGTCCACCGTGTGCAAGGCCGAGATCACGCGGTTCATCTCGTCGTAGATCTCGCCGCGTCCCGCCGGCGTCATGCCGGGCAGCGACTGGTCCCACAACACGCGGCCCTGCATGAATTCCATGACGTAGAAAGCGCGGCCGATCACGGTTTCGTCTTCGCACAGGCAGTACATCCGCGGCACCGGTACATCGGTGCCGGCCAGGCCCCGCATCACGGCGAATTCGCGCTCCACGGCGTGCGCCGAGGGCAGCAGTTTCGCAACCGGGCCGGGCTTGGCGCGCATCACGTAACTGCGGGCTGGCGTGATGAGTTTGTAGGTTGGATTGGACTGGCCGCCCTTGAACATTTCCAGCTGGAGCGGACCCGAAAAACCTTCCAGATTCCGGTCCAGCCAGGCGGTCAGGGTGTCGGTGTCAAACGCGTGCTGGCCCGAAACGGGCCGCGTGCCGATGAAGTGGTCGTAGTTGCTCATGGTCTGCCGCGCAAGTCGGTCCCTTAGTTGTCGGCTTCGATGATGCGCATCAGTGCTTCGCGGTTGCGCACCAGCAACCCGCCCGGCTCGATGCGGATCGCGTCTTCGCGTTCCATCGCCTTCAATTCCTGATTGACCCGCTGGCGCGAGGCGCCGAGCAGCTGGGCCAGCTCTTCCTGCGCGAGCTGCAGGCTGATGCGCATCTCGCGTCCGTCGGACAGCGAGGGCACGCCGTAACTGCGAACCAGGTGCAGCAACTGCTTGGCCAGCCGCGCGCGCAGAGGCAGGGTGTTGAGATCCTCGACCAGGCCGAACAGCTGGCGGATGCGCCGGGCGTGGAGCCGCAGCATCGCCTCGTAGAGTTCGACGTGCGTGGCCAGGATCTTCTTGAAGTCGGCTTTGGCGACACACAGGATGGTGCTGTCGCCATGCGCGTAGGCATCGTGGGTGCGGCGGTCGCCATCGAAGATTGCCACGTCGCCGAACCAGATGCCCGGCTCGACGTACGTCAGTGTGATCTGCTTTCCCGAGATCGAGGTGGAACTCACCCGCACGGCGCCCTTGGCGCAGGCGATCCATTCCTCCGGTGGGTCGCCACGGGCGGCGATCAGCTCGCCGTCCTTGTAGCGCTTGACGTAGGTGCATCGGAGAATGTCGTGCCGCAGTGATGGAGAAAGCGATGAAAACCAGCGGCCGGTATTGATCGCTTCGCGTTCGTCGATGGTAAGAATCGGGTCGTCCATTGGCCTGTCTTTTGCGGGACTGCGTGTCCGGTGATTGTCGCGTGCGGGACGGCGGCGCCGGCTCAGGGTTTGCTCCCTGAACGTCGTGCCTGCCATTGTGCGCCGCCAGATGCGGCCTTTGCACTTACTCGTAACGTGCCGACTGCCGGGCCAGAAATGCCTCGATGCCGGCCCCGGCATTTGGATGATGCAGGTTTCTGACGAAGTGGTCGCGCTCGACAGCCAGCTGTGTGTCGAGGGTGGCCGTGGCGGCATCCCCCACCAGTTCCTTGATGCTCGCCAGCACATTGGGCGCACGGCCATTGAGCTTTTCGGCCAGCGCCAGAGCGGCGGGCAGGGCGCTGCCGGGCGCAGTCACCTGGTTCACCAGGCCGAGCACCTGTAGCCGCGCCGGGGCGATCCGCTCGCCGCACATCAACAGCTCGTTCACCAGCTGCCGTGGCAGGGCCTGCGCCAGGCTCCAGCTGGCGCCGCCGTCCGGCGACAGGGCGACGTTGCTGTAGGCCATGACGAAGACGGCGTCGTCGGCGGCGACGATGAAGTCGCATGCCAGCGCCAGCGAAAAACCCGCGCCCGCTGCCGCGCCTTCGACGGCGGCGATCACCGGTTTCGGAAAGGTGCGGATCGATTCGATCCAGCTGTGCAGTCCCTCGATGCTCCGGGCCTGCACCTCGGGCGGCTGCTGCCGATTGCCAAGCAGGCGCTGTAGGTTGCCGCCCGCGGAAAAGATGCTGCCCGCGCCTGTGATCACCACACTGCGCACGTCGGCGCTCGATTCGGCGACGCTGAGCGCTTCGACGCCGGCTGCGTACATCTCGGGCCCGAGCGCATTGCGATGCTCGGGATTGCTCAGCGTCAGGACCATGGTCTGGCCCTGGGTGGTGCTCTGGAGTTCGGCGGTCATGGTGGGCCCTGTACGTTAGCTGGATTCGACCTGCAGCAGCGACAGTCCGATGGCGCCGCGGCGGCGCAACCACGGGCTGGGACGGTAGCGCGGATCGCCATACACCGTCTGCATGTTGAACAGCACCTCCAGCAGGTTGGCCGGCCCCCAGCGGTTGCCCATCGCCAGCGGCCCGAGCGGATATCCCAGCCCGAGCGTGACCGCGGTTTCGAGGTCTGTCGGGCTGCAGATGCCCTGCTGGCAGATGTCCGACGCGACGTTGACGATCGCAGCCACCACGCGCTGCGTGACGAAGCCACCGGAATCGCGGATGACGCTGACCGGCTTGCCGTCGCGCGAAAACAGGGCATGGGCGGCGTCGCGCACGTCGGCGCGCGTGGCCGGATTGGTGGCAAGCACGCGGCGCCGCGTGGCCGCATCGTCGATCAGCATGTCGATGCCCAGCGTACGCGCCGGGTCGAGCCGCTCGAGCACTGCGCAGGTGGTGACGTCGAAACCCAGCGGCGCAACCAGCGTGAGCGCAGTCAGCGACGGTGACTGGCCGGTCTCGACCGTTGCGCCCAGATCGTTGAGAAGCCCGACCAGCTCGGAGCGGCGGGCAGCCCGGGTTGACACCCACACTGGCGGCACTGCGTCAATCCGGGGCGCCGCCGGCTCCTGCGGAACCTGGGCCTTGCCCTCGGCGTAACTGTAGAAACCTTGCCCGGCCTTGCGGCCCAGCACCCCGCCCGCCAGCCGCTGTGCGCCGATGACGCTAGGCCGGTAACGGGGCTCTTCGTAGTACTGGTGGTAAATCGATTCCATCACCGGCTGCGAAACGTCCAGCCCTGTCAGGTCCATCAATTCGAAAGGTCCGAGCTTGAAGCCGACCTGGTCCCTCAGGATCCGGTCGATGGTCGCAAAATCCGCGACCCCTTCGCCGACGATGCGCAACGCCTCGGTGCCGTAGCCGCGGCCCGCATGGTTGACGATGAAGCCCGGGGTGTCCTGCGCCGTGACGGGCGTGTGGCCCATCTCGCGCGCGAACGCCGCCAAGCCCTCGCAGACTCCCGGCGCTGTCTTCAGTCCGGCAATCACCTCGACCACCTTCATCAACGCGACGGGGTTGAAAAAGTGGTAGCCGGCAAAGCGCTCCGGGTGTTTCAGTCCGGCGGCGATGGCGGTCACCGAGAGTGACGACGTGTTCGTGGCCAGCACCGCGTCGGGCCGCACCACGGATTCGAGCGCGGCGAACAAGGACCTTTTCGCCTCGAGTTGTTCGACCACCGCCTCGACGACCAGATCGCAATCGGCCAGATCCTGCAGGCTTTGCGCGAGCAACACCCTGTCCTTGCAGCCCTGCACCGCGGCCTCGTCCATCCGGCCTTTCTGGAGCAGCCGATCCCATTGGGAAAACAGCTCCTCACGCGCCTTCGACAATGCCTGCTGCTGGGTGTCGTACAGACGCACGACGCTGCCGGCCTGCGCTGCGATCTGCGCAATCCCGCGGCCCATTGCCCCGGCCCCGGCCACGCCCACGCTGCGAAAGCTTGTTTGCATGCAATCAATTATCGCGTAGCCTTTGGTCCGGCCGGGCTTCGGCTGTGCCAGAATTCCGACCCATCCATGCTTATTCGCCACGCCCTTCCCAGGGGACTGATCGCTACCGTCCTGCTTTGCGCCGTAGTGACCAGCACGGCGCT
>JANXVP010000452.1 GCA_025351615.1 Ramlibacter sp.
TTGTTGAGCGGCGAAAGCTTGGCGAAAATCGTGTGCTGCTCGACCGCCCCGGCCAGTGTCTTGTCGTCCATGCGGTCAATTTGCGCGCCGAGCACGATGCCCTGGACGCCAAGGCCGACCTGGCGGCAGACTTTGGCCGTCACCAGTTCGTTATCCCCCGTAAGCACCTTGACGGTGACGCCGTTGGCGGCCAGCGCCTTGAGCGCCGGCGCTGTCGATTCCTTGGGTGGATCGAGAAAAGCGATGTAGCCAATCAGCGTCAGGCCGGACTCATCGGCCACCGAATAGGCTGACTGGTCCGGTGGAATTTCCTTCATGGCCACGGCCACCACGCGCAAGCCGTCTTCGTTCAGGTCGCGCGTGACGCGATGCACCCGTTCCAGCATGGCGGCGTCGAGCGCCAGCGTGTTCTGACCGTCGCGCACCTGCGTGCAGGCGGCGACGATTTCTTCCACCGCGCCCTTGCAGATCAACTCATGGTGGTGATTGCGTTCAGAGACCACGACCGACATGCGCCGGCGCTGGAAGTCAAACGGGATTTCGTCGATCTTGCGATAGTCCTGCTCCAGCTTCAACTCGGCCGGCAGCTGCAGATTCTCCAGCACGGCGCGGTCAAGCAGGTTCTTGAGCCCGGTCTGGTAATGGCTGTTCAGAAAGGCGAAATTCAGG
This sequence comes from Ramlibacter sp., assembly GCA_025351615.1. Taxonomy (GTDB): domain Bacteria; phylum Pseudomonadota; class Gammaproteobacteria; order Burkholderiales; family Burkholderiaceae_C; genus Ramlibacter. Next base: position 670 of record JANXVP010000452.1, read on the forward strand.
ACCTCGTCCGAGGGCTGGCCGAAGACGTCGATGTGCCTTGCCAGCGCGATCTTGTCCTGAGTCAGCGTGCCGGTCTTGTCGGCGCAGAGGATATCCATTGCCCCCAAGTTCTGGATGGCGTCCAGCCGCTTGACGATGACCTTCTTGCGCGACAGCAGGACCGCACCCTTTGCCAGCGTCGACGTCACGATCATCGGCAGCATCTCGGGCGTCAGGCCGACTGCGACCGACAGGGAGAACAGGAATGCTTCCAGCCAGTCGCCTTTGGTGAGGCCATTGACCAGAAAGACGATGGGTACCATCACCAGCGCGAAGCGGATCAGCAGCCAGCTCACGCTGTTGACGCCGGATTCGAAGGCGTTGGGTAAAGGGTCGGTCGCCGTCGCCTTGGACGCAATCGTGCCGAAGTAGGTCCGGCTCCCCGTGGCGACCACCAGCGCCGTGGCAAAACCGGAGACCACGTTGGTGCCCATGAAGACCAGATTTCGCAGCTCGATCGGCCCGTCGTCTTCGCCTGCACCACGACGGTCGGCGAACTTCTCCACCGGCAGCGACTCGCCGGTCATGGCCGCCTGGGCGACAAACAGGTCCTTGGCGGTGAGAACGCGGCAGTCGGCCGGGATCATGTCGCCCGCCGACAGCGCGACCAGGTCGCCGGGTACCAGGTTTCGGATCGGGATGTCCTGCCCCTTGGCCAACCCGCGCGTGTCGACACGGTTCAACCCATCGTCGCGCCGGATCACGCTGGCGGTGTTGCTCACCATCGCATTGAGGCTCTCCGCGGCCCGGTGCGAGCGGCCCTCCTGAACGAAGCGAATGAGGGTGCTCAAGCCGACCATGACGCCGATGACGAGGGTGGCCTTGGCATCCGCGCTCAGGTACGACAACGCGGCCAGAACGGTCAGCAGCAGGTTGAACGGATTCTTGTAGCAATGCCACAGGTGGAGCCACCAGGAAACAGGTTTTTCGTGTTCCACCTCGTTGGGCCCGTACCGGCTGAGGCGCGCTGCGGCTTCGGACGTGTCCAGGCCGTCCTGGCGGGATTGGAGCCGGGCGATTGCGGCAGCAGGCTCGTCATGAGCGACCAACAGCAGGTCTCGCGCCAGCTGATCGGGGACGGCTTCCACGGGGCCGTGGCCGGCGAGCGTGTGCAGCAGCGGACGGCGACCGAAAAGCTTCACCGCATGGCGGCGGCGCAGAAAACCGCTGAACCAGGAGGTCAGGAAGTCCGTGCTTGCCAAGCTCACTGTTTACGCGCTGCAGATGCTGCGGCAACGACTGGAAGTGGAGCGATCACGGTCGTGCGGGTGGCGAAGCGCTGCTCAGACGATCCGCCGTTTGCGGATAGTGGTAGATGGTGTCGTTGAGGTAACGCGCCACATCGGCGATATCGGCATCGGCCCATTGCAGATTCGCGTTGCCCTGCCAGCGGCGGACCTGGACTTTGAGACTGTCCCAGTCGGAGGCCTGCTTGTCATTGCGCCAATGCATCTGCGAGGTGTGGCAGCTGATGCAATGGGTGGTGTATAGCAACTCGCCCCTGGTTTCCAAAGGCGCTCCTTGGGGCGCTCCCTGGGAATGAGACATGGCGCTTGCACCCGCCAAGGTGGCGAAGAACATGATCCGCGACAGGAATTTCTTCATGGATTTCTTCAGGTGGAGGGGCCTGGCCTCAGGTGGAACGGCCAAACGCGTCGGTGAAGCTTTCATTGACACGCCTTGGAAGGTTGAATTCGAACAACCTTAAAGCGGGCCCATTTGGTCCGGCTTGACGCACGTCAAGGACCCGGCAAACGGGGGACGCAGGCCGGCCGTCCGCTTTTGAGACTGCCGCAATCGCCTGGCCGAAAGTCAGGCAGCCGACTCGCTCGAGGTCTTCGACGGTGCCGGCGAGGCTTGCACTTCAGAATGAAGAAATTTTATTTGCATTTATAAAAAACTAAATTAATATAACGCACCGACGTATGAAAACATGGCGACTCGCAAATACACCCCCTCGAAACGGCTCACACAGGTGTCTGAGCGCAAGCAGCGCGTCGCGGCGGCGACCGCCGAGCTGCATGCGGAAAAGGGGCCTGTCGCCACAAGCTATGCCGATATCGCACACCGGGCGGGCGTCTCGCTACCGACCGTGCACAGCTACTTCCCTACGCAAGCTGCGCTGATGAGCGCCTGCACGGGCCATGTCGCCACTGGTGCGCCGCCGCTGCCGGTGGAGAAGATCCTTGCTGCGCCCAACCTGCCGGCCGCCGCCGCAACACTGGTCGTTTCGATGGATGCGCTGCACGCCTACTTTGAGCCGTGGTTGTCCTGGCGCGCCGAGACGGCCATCCCGTTCGTCGCGCAGTTGCGGATCAACAACCGCGATCGATTGACAACGCTGCTTGTGCAGCTGCTGTCGCGTCATCGAAAAGGTCCCCAGGCAGCGCACGCTGCGGCGTGGGAATCGCTGCTGTCGTTCGATCTCTGGCAGCGTCTCGTGCGGCAGCACGCGATGCCGCGTGCGCGTGCACGCGTGCTCCTCATCGACGTGTTACTCGCTGCGCTCGGACCCGAGTCAGCGGCATCTGGCCCATCCCAATCCTAGGAGACGACTATGAATATGCCAACTGCCTCCATCACCGAGATCGCCCCGGACCTGCACCGCATCAGCGTGGCCATGCCACCGGAGTTCATTCCGGGCGGTTTTTCCTTCAACCAGTACCTGTTGGTTGACGAGCAGCCCCTGTTGTTTCACACCGGCCCGCGCAAGCTGTTTGCGCTGGTGCGCGCGCAGATCGAAAAAGTGCTGCCGATCGACCAGCTGCGATACATCGCCTTCTCGCACGTCGAGGCCGACGAGTGCGGTGCGTTGCCCGACTTCCTGGCCGCTGCGCCAAATGCCCGGCCGGTGTGCAGCGATATCGCTGCGATGGTGTCGATCCGCGACCTGGTCGACGTCGAGCCGATCGGCCTGGCCGACGGGCAGCCGCTCGACACCGGGCGCCACAAGCTGGTGTGGCAATCCGCGCCGCATCTGCCCCACGGGTGGGAGTGCGGCTATCTATTCGACGAGTCATCCAGGACGCTATTTTGCGGCGACCTGTTCACCCAGCCCGGCACGGGCGAGCGGGCGCTGGTGCACGAGGACATCGTGGAATCGAGCGAGGTCTTCCGTCGGCAGATGGATTATTTCTCCCACGGCCTGCACGCGCCTGCACTGATCGACAAGCTGGCACGGCTTCGTCCCACGTTGCTGGCCTGCATGCACGGAAGTGCCTGGTCGGGTGACGGTGCCGCACACCTGCGCAAGCTCGGCCAGTCACTGGCTGCGTCAACGAATTAAGGCCGCAAATCAAGAGGTAGCGAGATGACCAAGATCGTCCTGATTCATGGCGGCTGGCATGGAGGGTGGTGCTGGAAGAAGGTGGCGCCGCTACTGCGGGCTGCCGGGCACGAGGTGTACACGCCAACCTTGACCGGTCTTGGCGAGCGCGGTCATCTTCTCAGCCCGGAGGTCACCTTGGATACCCATGTCCAGGACATCGTTGGCATGCTGGAATACGAGGACTTGCGTGAGGTGGTGTTGGTCGGCCACAGCTATGGTGGAATGGTGATGACCTCGGTCGCCGACCGTGCGGCGGACCGATTGACCCATCTCATCTATCTGGACGCCTTTGTCCCCCAGGATGGCCAAGCGCTGGCCGATCTCGCGGACCCGACCTTCTACGCCAATCTGGAGGCTAGTGCCCGCTTGAAGGGTGAGGGTTGGCGGGTGCCTCCGCCTCCACTGGAGCGATGGGGCATCACCGACGAAGCCGATGTCCGCTGGATGCAGCCCAGGATAGGGGCGCATCCGCTGAAAACCTTCAAGCAGGCGGTGCGGCTCACGAACGTAGAGGCCACGTTGCTTCCGCGCACATTTGTCTACTGCACGGACAAGCCGGCAGGGGACTCGCTCGCGCCGCTCGCAAAGAGACTGCGCGGGGATACGAGCTGGCGCTACCGCGAGTTGGCAAGCGGGCACGATGCGATGGTCACGGCACCGAACGAGGTTGCTGCATTGATCGTCGAGCCGATGTCATGAGCGGCATAGGATGCAGAAGGGGTCTGGTGGGTTTTTCGGCTGCTTGAATCGCCTGGTCCGAGGCCTGGGAATCGTGCGCTGGAGATCGGGCCCCGGAGGAAATCGATCTGCGCCCGATGCGCGCTGCACTCAATCCAGGGGCACGCCGATGATGGCTTTGAGAATCCACTTGTCTGCTGTGGCGCCCGAGGCCCGGCCCAGTCCCACGTTGAGGTCCCAGTGGTGCAAGCTTAAATCAGCCACTAGAAAGGCGGATGTCATCCGCGTGCTGGGGCCTGCCTGGCTTCGTAAAGGCCCTAAAAAGGCGTAGTGCTCCAAGCCAACGCGCAAGTCCCCGTGATCCTCTGGTGTGACCCGGTACGCCAGCTTGGTGTCGACTTCCACTGTGGTGGGTACCTGGCTGTTCGCGCGTAATGCACGATCGATGTTCAGGTTCACGCCCGCCGTCCAGAGATTTTTTTGGTAGACCCCGATGAACTTGATCTCGGCGGACGTTTGATCGGGGAAAAAGCGCCTGGAGAGCTGCCCGATTTCCAGATTGATGGCGCCATACCAAGGCTGGTCCGGGGCTGGGGAACGAGGTCGCCATTTGGCCCGGACTTTCACACCATCAGTGACGGGGCGTCCGCCCGACTGTGCCGGGCCAACCGACGTCAACCAGTAAAGTGCGCCTTCCCAATTTTCATCGAAACCGTAACTTAATTCGGGAGTCACTCGAAGCATTCTGCGTGTGACTGAACCGGGCTGAGCGGTCAGCACGTTATTGGTGTGAAGGTCCAAGCTGAATTTGCCCGTGGTGACGAACTCATCAAGATAGACCTGAATCTCTTCAGGCGCCGCGAAGCATGGCGCCGATGTTGCCAAGCAGATGGACGCAATGGTCAGGCACCTTCTCCACGCGAGCCGGCAGCCGGATGTGCAGCAATTGAAAGCATGAAAAGGCCAAAGCCTGATCGCTTCAGGCTGGACCCAGCTTGGAAGGCGCCCACGACGCTCAGGTGCTCCGGCTGGCACTGCCGCATAAAGTCCATGCTGCGCTTGACTGGCGGATCGCTGTTGCAGGTCTTCGTCCAGCCGGACGGGTTGGTAGATTGAGGACATGGTCAGGATTCTGACATTAGCTCCTGAATCCCACGATCATCGAATGGCCTGCCCGGAGGGAATTGAACCCCCGACAACCGGCTTAGAAGGCCGGTGCTCTATCCAACTGAGCTACGGGCAGATGGACCAAGGGCCCACCGGTGTGAGCCCTTGCCGTTGACCGGGACGGCAGCCGTTCCGGTAGCCACGATTCTGACAGCTTTTTGCGGTTCCCCCGACCTGTTCAGCAGCGGTCACACGCTCGGGCCAATGGCTGTGCGCTCCAGCACCGCGAGGCGGGGCCGCTCGCCCTGCGCCTTGCCGGTAATCGGCGGCACGGGCAGGCTGGCGTCGCCCGGTGCGATCACGAAATGGTGGTCCAGCGAATACCAGCGACCGTGCACATCGGCGTCGGGCGCCGCTTCGCTGCCGTGCAGAACATATTGACCGACCAGGGCCCGCGTCACGCCGAACTGCACGTCGGTGTCTAGGTGGGGATCGTCGCTGGAATAAACCTGCGAGAACTGCGTCTTGAACCCCGGCTTGAAAATCAGGAAATGGATATGGGCGGGCCGCATGTTGTGGCGACCCTGGGCCCGCAGCAACGCCCCGACCGGGCCGCTCAGCGGAATTGGATAGCCGCAGGGCTTGATGCTGCGAAAAGCGATGTGCCCGTGCGCATCGGTCATGAATTTCCCGCGCAGGTTCATGTCGGCCTGGCCCGGATCCTGGTTTTCGTAAAAGCCTTCCGCCGACGCCTGCCAGACATCGACTTGCGCGTCCGCAACCGGCCGCCCACCGCCGTCCCGCACCCAGGCATTGACGAAGACAGGATCTCCTGCCGATGGCGAGCGCACGATCGAGCCTCCGATGGGCGTCACCGGCGAGCCCTCTCGCCAGAACGGCCCCATCATGTTGGCAGTCGTTTCGTGCCGGGCGCCATCGGCGTTGTTCAGGAGGCAGACCAGCGCGGAAAGGCCGAGCGAGCCGGCCGCCAGCACCACCTCATTGTGGGATGGCGTGGTCAGTTGCCCCAGTCTGGCGATGAACCCGCAAGCCTGGCGAAATTCCGCCTCCGTGAGCTGTGCGTCCCGGACGAAGCCGTGCATGTGCCGCACCGCCGCGCTCATGATCTGGCGGAAGCGGGCGTCGGGCGCCCGATCGATTTCCCCCAGCACTGCAAGGGTGACATCTGCTTCGGTCTCGATGATCATGGTCGTTTGTGCGCGGGAGATGGTCACATGCAGGTGCCCAACCAGTACGATGATTCTTTATTCTACAAACCCGGACAGCCGCAACATCACGGCGCA
>JANXVP010000236.1 GCA_025351615.1 Ramlibacter sp.
GTTTCTTCCACCCGCTGTTCCCAGTTCCAGCCGTCCTGGTGCTCGATGGACGTTTGCAGGTCGTGCAGGTCGCCCTCGCCGTGCGTGTATTGCTCGATCCAGGCGATGACGTTGGCCACGCCCGCGCAAGCCGCCTGGAACACGGTCGCATCGGCATCGAGCAGCGGCTCCTGGGCGACATACGCGATCTGCACACCGGTTTGAAGCTGCAGCACACCGTCATCGGGCTTTTCCAGCCCTGCCAGGATCTTCAGCATGGACGACTTGCCCGCGCCGTTGCGCCCGATCAGGCCGACGCGTTCGCCTGCCTCGAGTGAGAAATCTGCATGGTCAAGCAAGGCCACGTGGCCGAAAGCGAGCTGCGCGTTGAGAAGTGTGATGAGTGCCATGGAGAGCCTGATTATCCGGTGCGCCGTTGCGACGCCGGCCTATCGCGCGCTGCCGAGGCTGGCTATAGTGGTCTGGATCCAGGGTAAGCCAATCAAGGAGGCGGGATGGAGCTGCTGATCAACGGCAAGGTCGTCCGGACCGATGTCGACCCCGCCATGCCCCTGCTGTGGCTGCTGCGGGACGTCCTCAACATGACCGGCACCAAATACGGTTGCGGTGTCGCTGCATGCGGCGCCTGCACGGTGCGGCTCGATGGCCAGGCGGTGCGATCCTGTGTCACCCCGGTGGGTGCGATCAAGGGCAGGACGATCCAGACGATCGAGGCGCTGGGCACAGCGCAAAAGCCGCATCCGCTGCAAGCCGCCTGGATCGCCGAGCAGGTGCCGCAGTGCGGCTATTGCCAGAGCGGCATGCTGATGGCGGCGGCCGCCCTGCTGGAAAAGAAACCCAAGCCGACCGACGCCGACATCGACCAGGCGATCAGTAACCTTTGCCGTTGCGGCACCTATCAGCGCGTGCGCGCGGCAATCCACCGTGCGGCGGGAGCGCGCAAAGCGCTGCCGGTCCCGCTGTCGATCAGGGAACAGGCGTGAGGCGCAGGGCGCTTCTGCTCAGCGTCGCCGGCGGCTCCGGCGTGTTGCTGGTCGGCTGGGCGGTGCTGCCGGCGCGGTCGCGTCTCGGTTCGGCCAGCTTGCTGCTGCAGGAGAACGGCGATGTCGCGCTGAACGGCTGGATCAAGATCGGCGCGGATGGCAGCGTGGTGATGGCGATGCCCCGCAGCGAGATGGGCCAGGGCGTCCACACCGCCTTGCCGATGCTGGCTGCAGAGGAGCTCGATGTGCCGCTCAAGTCGGTCCGGATCGAGCAGGCCGGGGCCGACGCGATCTACGGCAATGTCGCCATGCTGGTGGCAGGTCTGCCCTTCCATCCCCGGGATGCGGAGGCGTCCGACGGCTTTGGCCGCGTGAAGGCCAGCCGCTGGCTGGTCGGCAAGGTCGCACGGGAGCTCGGGATCAACGCCACCGGAGGTTCGTCCAGCGTGGCCGACGCCTGGGATGCGGTGCGCCTCGCGGCTGCGACCGCCCGCGCCTCGCTGCTCGGCGCGGCCTCTCTGCAGTGGCGGCTGCCGCTGGAAGAGCTGTCGGTCAGTGCGGGAGTGGTGAGCCATGTCTCGGGCAAATCCGCCACCTATGGCGAACTGGCGCGCTTCGCGGCTGCGACCCCTGCGGGCGCAGTACGGCTCAAGCAGCCCAAGGATTTTCGATTGATCGGGGGCAGTGCCGCGCGCGTTGACGTGCCGGCCAAGTCGGACGGATCGGCCTGTTTCGGTCTCGACGTCCGCGTTCCCGGCCTGCGTTATGCCGTCGTGCGTTTGTGTCCGATGCTGGGCGGGGCGCCGGGGCGGGTCGATGCAGATGCGGCGTTGGCGATGCCCGGCGTCGACCGGCTGGTGATGCTGCCGGCTTATGCGGGATCCACCGCGGGATTCGCCGTGGTTGGCGCAACCACCTGGCATGCCCGACAGGCGGCGCTCGCGGTGGCGGTCGATTGGCAGCAACGCCCGCGTGGGGCGTTGCGGAGCCGGGCGATCGAGGCCGAGCTGGAAGCAGCGGTGCGTTCCGGAGAAGGACATGTTTTTCACGAAACGGGGAACATTGCGCATGCCGAAGCGACGGGTCGGCAGGTCGAGGCGTGGTATCGCGCGCCCTACCTTGCGCACGCCACGCTGGAGCCGATGAACTGCACGGCCCGGGTCCGGGATGGACGCGTCGAGATCTGGGTTCCGACCCAGGTGCCGCAGATGGCGCGCGCCGTCGCGGCGCAGATTGCCGGGGTGTCGCCCGATCGGGTGACGGTTAACGTCACTCTGCTGGGCGGGGGCTTCGGCCGGCGGCTGGAGGTCGACTATGTGGCACAAGCCGTGCGCGTCGCCATGGACTGCGCCGGCGCGCCGGTGCAGCTGATGTGGCCGCGGGAGGAAGACCAGACCCATGATTTCTACCGGCCGATGCAAGTTGCGCTGCTGCGCGCGTCGATTGACGGGGAGGGGCAGGTCAGCAGCCTGCGCATCAAGTCCGCGGGAGATGCCGTCACCCCACGTTGGCTGGCACGGGGGATGCCGGCACTTTCGGGACCTCTGGACCCGCCGGACAAGACGACGTCGGAGGGCCTGTTCGACCTGCCCTACGGCTTTGCCCACCAGAAGATGGAGCATGTCGCGACGCGGATGGGGGTGCCCGTGGGCTTCTGGCGCTCGGTCGGGCATTCCCACAACGCGTTCTTCTCCGAGAGCTTCATCGATGAACTCGCCGCGCAGGCGCACCAGGATCCGGTGGAGTTCCGTCGCACCCTGCTGCGGCACGCGCCGAGGCACCTGGCCGTGCTCAATCTGGCGGCGGAAAAATCCGGCTGGGGCTCAGCGCGCGCCAGCGGCCGGGCCCACGGCGTCGCCCTCCATGAGTCGTTCGGCACGATCGTCGCGCAGGTGGCAGAGGTGTCCCTGGAAAGAGGTGCTGCGCGGGTCCACCGCGTCACTTGCGCCGTGGACTGCGGCATCGTGGTGAACCCGGACATCGTGGCCCAGCAGATGGAGGGCTCGGTGGTGTTTGCCCTGAGCGCGGCCCTGTACGGACGCATCGACATCGAAGCAGGCGTCGTGCAGCAGACCAACTTCCCCTCGTACCGCCTGGTCGGGCTGGCGCAGGCGCCACTGGTGGAAACCTGGCTGGTGCCCAGCACCCGGTCGCCCGGAGGCGTGGGCGAACCAGGCGTCCCCCCTCTTGCGCCTGCTGTGGCGAACGCCCTGTTCACTCTCACGGGCAAGCGCATGCGGTCCCTGCCACTGGTCCTCTGAGCTCCACCGTCACCACCAGCTGACGGGGCTACGGGGTGGTGAAATTCCGTACGATAATCTCAGGCTCACCTGCCGACAGGCGCCGCAAGGCCTGGGTCAAAAGCCCTCCACGCTGCCTGGTCGAAACGCTTCGAAAGCGTTGACGGGACGCAAAAATCCGGTCTATAATTCGAGGCTCTGCTGAATTCGAAGCGAAAGCTGCGGTAACGGTAGAAAAGAGGGGCCGACATGTTGACGGGAATGCAGATTCCGGTCTATAATCGCAGGCTCTGCTGATACGAAAGGCAGTTGGATTCGCGGGCAAAAACGCCTGCTGGAAACGACGGCAAGACGAAGACGGCAATAACCCTTAGGGTTGACAGGAAATCAAAAAAACTGTCATAATCCAAGGCTCAGCTCATCGCAGCTAAGTCGGGCAAAGACAGGCGGAAACGCCCAACCGAGCCGGTTCATTAAAAATATACAGCCGATAAGCGTGGGCGTTTGAAGGCGATTGCCAAGTTCTTCGGAACTAAGTCGCAAGACTTTAAACGCTCATGAAGTAAGAGAGATATGGATTTCAGAAATGAAAGTTCATGTCGATTCCAATTTATGAGTTGCTCGAAAGAGCGAAAAAATCAAGATCGAACTGTAGAGTTTGATCCTGGCTCAGATTGAACGCTGGCGGAATGCCTTACACATGCAAGTCGAACGGCAGCACGGGAGCAATCCTGGTGGCGAGTGGCGAACGGGTGAGTAATACATCGGAACGTGCCCAATCGTGGGGGATAACGCAGCGAAAGCTGTGCTAATACCGCATAAGATCTACGGATGAAAGCAGGGGACCGCAAGGCCTTGCGCGAATGGAGCGGCCGATGGCAGATTAGGTAGTTGGTGAGGTAAAGGCTCACCAAGCCTTCGATCTGTAGCTGGTCTGAGAGGACGACCAGCCACACTGGGACTGAGACACGGCCCAGACTCCTACGGGAGGCAGCAGTGGGGAATTTTGGACAATGGGCGCAAGCCTGATCCAGCCATGCCGCGTGCGGGAAGAAGGCCT
>JANXVP010000553.1 GCA_025351615.1 Ramlibacter sp.
CAGGGCCGCAGGGTGCGGTCGAGCGTGTCGACCAGCACCGGTAGCTGCTCGCGCATCAGCGGCAGTTCCTTGGCCAGGATCGGCACCGTCATCAGCAGCAGGCCGGCCAGCGCCAGGATGAACAACAGTTCAACCATCAGCACCGCGATCACGCGCGGCATCCGGCCCCGGCCCATGCCATCGAGACGGTCCACCAGCGGCGTGAGGGCGTACGCGAGCACCGCGGCGACCGCGAATGGCGTGATCACCGGCCCGAGCAGCCACAAGGCCAGGGTGGCCAGGATGGCGATCAGCATCCAGGCGGCGGCGCGTTTCTGGTTCGGGGTGAATTGCATGGGTCGCTAAAATATTGGCAAATTCTATCGGGCCATGCCCGCCTGCACTGCGCAAGCCCCCCAAAAGCCACCTTCATGACCCTGACCCCTCTCTCCTACAAAGACGCCGGCGTCGATATCGACGCCGGGGATGCGCTGGTCGAGCGCATCAAGCCGCTGGCCAAAAGGACCATGCGGGACGGCGTGCTGGCGGGCATCGGCGGCTTCGGCGCGCTGTTCGAAGTGCCCAAACGCTACAAGGAGCCGGTGCTGGTGAGCGGAACCGATGGCGTCGGCACCAAGCTGAAGCTCGCTTTCGAGTGGAACATGCACGACACAGTCGGCGTGGACCTGGTCGCCATGAGCGTGAACGACGTGCTGGTGCAAGGCGCGGAGCCGCTGTTCTTCCTGGACTACTTCGCCTGCGGCAAGCTCGATGTCGAGACGGCCGCGGCGGTGATCGGCGGTATCGCCCGGGGCTGCGAGCTCTCCGGCTGCGCCCTCATCGGCGGCGAAACCGCGGAGATGCCGGGCATGTATCCGGCCGGCGAATACGACCTCGCCGGCTTCGCTGTCGGGGCCGTCGAGAAATCGAAGATTCTCACCGGCGCCGGCGTGCAGCCGGGCGATGTCGTGCTGGGCCTGGCATCCAGCGGGGTCCACTCCAACGGCTTTTCGCTGGTCCGCAAATGCGTCGAGCGCGCCGGCGCCGGCCTGCCGGCGACGCTCGACGGCCAACCCTTCAGGCAGGCCGTGATGGCGCCCACCCGCCTGTACGTCAAGAGCGTGCTGGCCGCCCTGGCGCAGCATCCGGTGAAGGCCCTGGCCCACATCACCGGCGGCGGCCTGCTGGAAAACATTCCACGGGTTCTGCCCGAAGGCATGTCGGCACGGTTGACAAAAGGCAGCTGGCCGCGGACCGAATTGTTCGCCTGGCTGCAGAGCACCGCCGGCATCGACGACCAGGAAATGAACCGCACCTTCAACAACGGCATCGGCATGGTTGTGGTGGTGGATGCCGCAAGTGCGGCGGCGACGGCGCAGACGCTGCGCGATGGCGGCGAGACGGTGTACCAGATCGGCAGCATCGCGCCGCGCGGCGCCGGCGCCGCCGTCACGGTCGCCTGACCCGCCATGACTGCGCCGGGCGCAGCGACGCCGCGCCTGCCGACCGCGATCTGGGTGCTGGGCTTGGTCAGCCTGTTGATGGACGTGTCGTCGGAGATGATCCACAGCCTGCTGCCTGTGTTCATGGTCACGACGCTGGGCATCAGCGCCCTGGCGGTCGGCCTGATCGAAGGCGCGGCCGAAGCCACGGCGCTCATCGTCAAGGTGTTTTCCGGCGTGCTGAGCGACTACTGGGGGCGGCGCAAGCCGCTTGCGGTAGTCGGCTACGGCCTGGGCGCCGTCTCCAAGCCGCTCTTTGCCCTGGCTGCGGGCGCTGGCCTTGTGGTCACCGCCCGCCTGCTCGATCGCATCGGCAAAGGCATTCGCGGGGCGCCTCGCGATGCACTGGTGGCCGACCTCGCCCCGCCGGGAATGCGCGGCGCCGCTTTCGGCCTGCGCCAGTCGCTTGATACGGTCGGCGCCTTTCTCGGTCCACTGCTGGCGATTGCGCTGATGCTGCTGTGGGCCAACGATTTCCGCGCGGTGTTCTGGGTCGCCGTCATCCCCGGGGTTTTGGCAGTGCTGCTGCTCATCGTCGGAATCCGCGAACCGCAGCAGGGGAATGAAGCAGGCCGCCGCACCAATCCGGTCCGGCGCGAAAACCTGCGGCGGCTGAACCGCGAGTACTGGTGGGTGGTGGCCGTTGGCGCGGTCTTCACGCTGGCGCGGTTCAGCGAAGCATTCCTGGTGCTTCGTGCCCAGCAAGGTGGGCTCGCGCTGGCCTGGACACCGCTGGTGCTGATCGTCATGAGCCTCGTCTATTCGGCCGGGGCCTACCCTTTCGGCAAGTTGTCGGACCGGGTCAGCCAGCGGGCGCTGCTGGCCTTCGGGCTGCTGGCACTGATCGGCGCCGACCTGCTGCTCGCCTGGCGTGCCAACGGACCGGTGCTGTGGACGGGCATCGCGCTTTGGGGCCTGCACATGGCGATGACGCAAGGGCTGCTGGCGACGCTGGTGGCCGAAGCCGCGCCCGCTGACCTGCGCGGGACTGCCTTTGGATTTTTCAACCTGATGAGCGGGTTGGCCCTGCTGGTGGCCAGCGGCCTTGCCGGCTTGCTGTGGGATGTGCAGGGACCGGCAGCGACATTTGCCGCCGGCGCCGTGCTCGGCGGCGCCGCCCTGCTGCTGCTCGGCTTCCAGCCGAAGCAGCGCGCCAGCTAGCTGCGGGCGCGGCGCAGGTCTGCCACGCGGTCGGCGATGACGTCGATGTCGAGCGCGTCCTGCGCGTGCACCAGGTAGGTTTCGAGGTCGCCGACCGCCTGCGATGCGTGGCCCTGTTCGGCATGGGCCAGGCCGCGGTCGCGGTATTCCGCCCAGGCGTCGGGCAGCAGGATGACCAGCCTGTCCTGCACCGCGATCAGCCGCTGCCAGTCCTCCTGCGCGCGGTGGATTTCCTTCAGGTTGCGCAACATGCGGGCGATGATGTCGCGCGGCGGCGCCGCCTGCAGGTACAGCCCCAGCGGCACCTCGAACTCGTCGACCAGCCCGTTGCGCCGCTTGTACGGTTCGAGCCGCTCCGACAGCTCCTCCCGCGACAGCGACTGGCCGGTGAAGGGATCGATCACCACCTGGCCCTTGGGCAGGTTGACCTTGACCATGAAGTGGCCGGGAAAGCAGACGCCGCGCGCATGCAGGCCCAGGCCCTGCGCCAGTTCGATCCACAGGACCGCGAGCGAGATCTGGATGCCGCGGCGTGTCCGCAGCACGACATTCAGGTGGCTGTTGTCGGGGTCGCAGTAGTCGTTGACGTTGCCGCCGAAACTCAGGTCGCGAAAAAAGAACTGGTTCAGGGACCGCAGGCGATGCAGCGGCGCCGCATCGGACGGCAGGCGGCGCTTCAGGCGCGCCAGCAGCTGGTCGACGTCTCCCAGGATCTGCTGCACGTCGAGGTCGGGATATTCGTCCTGCGCTAGGCTGGCGGCGGCCTCGAGCAGCGGAAAGTGGTCATCGCTCTGCACCAGCGAGCCGAAGTACTCGAGTGGCGTCGGAGCGGTCAGATTCAGCAGCATGCGGATATTTGTAATGGACCGGCGCGAGGCCGTCAAGTTCCGCTGCAAATCGGCCGCAGTTCAGCGCGTGACAAACTGCCGCAGTTTCACGCCCGCCGCAGCCAGCGCCCCAAAATAAATCGCGCCGGCGCCAAGCAGCAGCATCGCCAGCAAGCCGACCCGCTGCAGGCGCTCGGCCCGCAAGCCGATCCACGGAAAGCTGGCGGCACCCCACATCAGGAAGATGGCCAGCAAGGCGCTTGCCGCGACCACCTGCAGCGCGAAAACCCCCCAGCCCGGAACCGGCTTGTAGCTGCCCCGGCGCAACAGGCCGGCCAGCAACAGCGCCGCGTTCAGCAGCGCGCCCAGGCCGATCGACAGCGCCAGGCCGGCGTGCCGCAACACCGGCACCAGCGCGAGGTTGAGCAGCTGCGTTGCGACCAGCGCGACGATCGCGATCCGCATCGGGGTCTTCATGTCGTGGCTGGCGTAATAGCCCGGCGCCAGCACCTTGACCGCCACCAGTCCGAGCAAACCGCTGCCGTAGCCGCCAAGCGCCAGCGCAACCTGTGAGACATCGCTGTCCTTGAAGGCGCCGTAGTGAAACAGCGTCGCGACCAGCGGACCGGCGAATACCAGCAGGGCGACCGAGCACGGGATCGCCAGCAGGAACACCAGCCGAAGCCCCCAGTCCAGCATGCCGGAATAGCGCTCGGCATCGCCGCTGGCGCGTGCCGCTGCCAGTTGCGGCATCAACACCACGCCGAGCGCGACCCCGAGCAGCGCCGTCGGAAACTCCATCAGGCGGTCTGCCGAGTTCAGCCAGCTCACGCTGCCCGACGGAAGATACGAGGCGATCTGGGTGTTGATCAGGAGCGAGATCTGCGCCACGCTGACCCCCAGCAGTGCCGGCAGCATCAAGCGCAGGACGTTGCGGGTTGCGGGATCGGCCCAGGCGGAGCGCAAAGCGCCGCCGGAGACGCCGATGTGTGGCCACATGCCGATCGCGCGCAGCGCCGGCAGCTGGATCGCCAGCTGCAGCACTCCACCGCCCATCACGCCGATGCAAAGCGCGTAGATCGGCTCGATGCCGAGGCGGCTGAACCAGGGTGCACCAAACGCAATCGCGGCGATCATGGCGACGTTCAGCAGCACCGGCGAGGCGGCCGGGACGGCGAACCTGCGCCAGGTATTGAGGACGCCGCCCGCCAGTGCCACCAGCGACATGAAGCCGATGTACGGAAACATCCAGCGCGTCATGACGATGGCGGCGTCATAGGCATGCGGCGTCTTGCGCAAACCGCTGGCCAGCGCCCACACCAGCAAAGGCGCGCCCACGACACCGGCAATGCACAACAGCACCAGCGTCCACAGCAGCAGGGTGGCGACATGGTCCACCAGGGTTCTGGCGCCGGCGTCGCCGGCGCCGGTGCGGGTGGCCGCCAGCACAGGCACGAAAGCCTGACTGAACGCACCTTCGCCGAAGACCCTGCGAAACAGGTTCGGAATCCGGAACGCGATATAGAACGCATCGGTGAGCGCGCTGACGCCGAACACCGAACTCATGAGCACGTCCCGCAACAGGCCGGTCACGCGCGAAGCCAGGGTCAGCAGGGAGACGGTGGAGGCGGCTTTGAACAGTGTCACCGGCCGCAGTGTAGCCCGCCGTCCGGCCCGGATTGCCATGGAAAGGGAGAGTCGGCCGGAGCGCATATAATGGAAGGCTTTGCTGGCATCATCCTCAGACCTCAAGGAACACACACATGGCCTCAGCCAAACCCAAGAAAAAGAACCCGCGCCTGGCGTCGGGCCGCAAACGCGCACGCCAGGACGTCAAGCTCAACGCAGCCAACACGTCCCTGCGCTCCAAATACCGCACCGCGGTGAAGAATGTCGAGAAGGCCGTCGCCGCAGGCGACAAGGCCAAGGCGACCGAACTCTTCGCCAAGGCCCAGTCCATCGTGGACAAGGTCGCCGACAAGGAGATCTTCCACAAGAACAAGGCAGCTCGCGACAAGAGCCGCCTGTCGGCCAAGGTCAAGGCATTGTCCCTGGCCCAGCCCGCCGCCTGACGCTTCAGGCAAACAGCCCGCGGGCCTGAAATCTTGCGGGACAGATCTTCAGCTCTGTCCTCAACTGATCAGACCAGCGCCGTTTGAAACGGGTGCGCTGCCAGCAAAAGCAAAAAACCGCCCTCGGGCGGTTTTTTGCTTTTGAAATCACCTCTCATGACGGGCAAGAGGCCTTACTTATCGACAGCTGGGGCAGCAAACACGCCTGCGCCACCTGCAAATCGTTGTCGCGCGCGAAGTGCAGCACGAAATCCCAGGCCATCGGTTCCATGTCTCTCAGTTTCCTGTTGACCACGACGCACTTGACGCCGTTGACCACCGTCGGGACGCACCAGGGCGAATAGACCAGATGGCTGCCCGGGCGGGCGCCACCGGGGCGATAGGCGCTCATCACACCGGCCAGCCGCTCCGCCCAGTCGCTGGGACGGAAGGTCTTGCCGCTTTGGGTGATGCCCTGGATGAAGAGTTCTTTGACGTCGCTGGAGACCATTCGTACTGCTTTTTTTCGGCCTGCCGGACCCGGGACAAGGATCGATGCTGCAGCGCACAACGATTGTATCTTATATAAGACTTGAATCCTCGGTCGGGGCCGCTTGACGCATCGCTGTGATGCGAAACCGGCAACCTGAAGCGGCTGGCTCTGTGCCTAAAATCAGCCCTCAGCGGCCCATTTGGTTGAGCCTTTTTATTTGATGGAGCGTTTAAATGGCTTTGATCGAGGCGTCATCCCCCCACACCATGAACACCTACGGCCGGGTGCCGATCGCGCTGTCGCATGGACAGGGGCTACGCGTCTGGGACGTGAACGGCAAGTCCTACCTCGACGCGCTCGCCGGCATCGCAGTCAACACGCTGGGCCACAACCATCCAAAACTGGTGCCGGCGCT
>JANXVP010000560.1 GCA_025351615.1 Ramlibacter sp.
GGGCGACAGCGCTTGCTGCACCCGCGCGCTCACCTGCACGCTGTACTGCGGCGTTGCGTCATCCCGACGCAGTCCTGCCTTGAACAAAGCGGGGTCGGCCAGTGCTTCCAGTTGCGTCTGGCCCGGCGAAGCCTGCTGCGAAGGCAGGCGCTCGAAGCGGTAGGTCGGTTGAGGGGGCAGTGACGGCAGGCTGGAAAAAGACTGGACGTTGTTGTCCAGCAGGTAGCCCGTGGCGCAGCCCGACAGGGTGACAGCTGCCAGCACCAAGATTCCCACCAACGCCACAATCCGTTTCCACATACCGGTTTCCTGTCAGTTGGATGGCGCAATTCGCCGCCATCCGTCGCCATCCCATACACCTCTAAATCTGGATCACCTGCAAGCCGGGCCGGGATGCGGCGGCCACGAACTCCGGCGGATCGAACGCCTTGTCGCCGTCTTCGCTGGCAACTCCCGTAGCGGTCAGACCCTTGAAGTCGTAGTGCGTTCCGTCTGCGAGATGCGAAGGAACGACATTTTGTAACGCCGAGAACATGCTTTCGACGCGACCGGGATGTTTCCTTTCCCAGTCGCGCAGCATCGCACCCACCTGTTTGCGCTGCAGATTGTCCTGGCTGCCGCACAAGGTGCACGGAATGATCGGGAACTGGCGCTGCTCGGCCCAGCGGACCAGGTCCTTCTCGGCCACGCGGGCCAGCGGCCGGATGACGATGTGCTTTCCGTCGTCGCTCACCAGCTTGGGGGGCATGCCCTTCAATTTGCCGCCGAAGAACATGTTCAGGAAGAAGGTCTGGAGAATATCGTCGCGGTGGTGGCCCAGGGCGATCTTGGTCGCGCCGAGTTCATCGGCCACGCGATACAGGATGCCCCTGCGCAGGCGCGAGCAAAGGCTGCACATGGTCTTGCCCGGCGCGACCTTGTCCTTCACGATCGAATAGGTGTCCTGGTTTTCAATATGGAAGGGTACGCCGGTTTTTGCCAGGTAGTCGGGCAGGATGTGCGCCGGAAAGCCGGGCTGCTTCTGGTCGAGGTTTACCGCGATCAGCTCGAAATTCACCGGCGCCCGCTGCTGCATCTTCTGCAGGATATCGAGCATGGCATAGCTGTCCTTGCCACCCGACATGCAGACCATGACCCGGTCGCCTTCCTCGATCATGTTGTATTCGACGATGGCCTGGCCCATCAGGCGGCACAGGCGTTTCTCGAGCTTGTGCGTTTCGCGCTCGATCTTCTGCTCGCGTTGCAGGGGGGTGGGGTCGTGGTCGATCCAGAGGGCACTCATGGCCGGTATTTTGAGGCTTCAGGGGCCCGCCTGCGGTTGCCGCTACCAAAGGCCCGTTTCGACCCGGATCGCAACTTCGCAGTCGTCGAAGATTTCGAGCTTGGCGATTTTCACCCGGACTCCCAGCACTCCGGGCAGCTGCATCAGGCGCAGCGCCAGCTTGCCGATCAGGCTTTCGAGCAGGTTGACATGCTCCGCCGTGCATTCGTCGATGATGATCCTGCGCACCTTGCGGTAGTCGAGCACATGGGTGATGGCGTCATCGCTGGGCAGCAGTGGCTGCGGCCCGAGGTTCAGTTCGGCGTCCACCATGATCGGTTGCGGCGAGGCCTTCTCGTGCTCCAGAATGCCGAGGTTGGCGTCGAAGCGTAGCCCGGTGAGCGTCAGCGTCTGGGTGCCGGTCTTGGTCATGATCTTGTCAATTGGAGTCAGAGCACAAATGCTGCGCAATTCGTGATCTGACCCGCAAGGTCACATCAAGGAAAAGTCTCGCTCGAACTTCATCAGGTGCTGTCCGCCGTCGACCAGCAGCGTGGTCCCGGTAATCGAGGAATTCTCCAGGGCGAACCGCACCGCCGCGACGACATCGTCAGGCGTCGACGATCGGCCCAGCGGCGACAGTTTGTGCAAGCGGCGGAATTTCTCTTCCGGCAGCAGATGGCTGGTGATGGTCAGGCCAGGTGCGACCCCAATCACCCGTAGTTGCGGCGCCAGCGCCAGCGCCAGCATCGTGGTCGCGGCCTCGAGCGCGGCCTTGGACAGCGTGTAGCTGACGAAGTCAGGATTCTGGTTCCACAGCTTCTGGTCGAGCAGGTTGACGACGGCGCCACTGTCGCCGCGCAGGAGCAGGTGGGCATGCAGCGCCTGCGCCAGCAGGATCGGCGCGCCGGCGTTGGCCCGCAGATGCGCGGTCAGGGACGCATAGCCGAAGCTGCCAACGCTGTCGTGCTCGAACATGGACGCGTTGTTGACGACTGCGTCGACCGCGCCGAATCGCTCCACCACGCGTGGCAGCAGCCCGCGGACCGCGACTTCATCGTCAAGGTCGGCGTGAAAGGCCTCGAAGCGGACGGGAGTGGGCGCAAGCTGCGCGCAGTCCGCCACGGTTTTTGCGGCTTCTTGCGCCGAGCCGCGGTAATGCACCGCCACCTGCCAGCCGGCCGCGGCCAGTCCCAGCGCGATCTCGCGGCCCAGCCGGCGGGCGGCGCCGGTGACCAGCACGGTGCGGGGAGGCTGAGCGGGATTCATTCGAACGACAATCGGGGCGTCATGACAGAAGCAGCCAGTTTAACGAGCGCACCGAGGGCGCTGGTGGAAAAAGCGATCGCGCGCGCCGGGGACTGGATTCCCTTCGATCGCTTCATGGCCCTGGCGCTGTACGCTCCGGGCCTGGGCTACTACGCCAACGACTCGCGCAAGTTCGGCACGCTGCCGTCCTCAGGCAGCGACTTTGCCACAGCGCCCGAAATGACGCCGCTGTTCGGCCGCACCCTGGCGGTCCAGGTAGCCGACGCGCTTCGCGCCACCGGAACGTCAGAGGTCTGGGAGTTCGGAGCCGGTTCCGGAGCGCTTGCGGCGCAGCTGCTCCAGGCGCTCGGCGACTCTGTGACCCGCTATTGCATCGTTGACCTGTCCGGCAGCCTGCGCGAGCGGCAGCGTGAGGCGCTGGCCGGGCATGCTGCCAAGGTGCGATGGGTGAGCGAATTGCCGGAGCGATTCAGCGGCGTCGTGGTCGGCAATGAAGTTCTCGACGCAATGCCGGTGAAGCTGCTCGTGCGCAGCAACGGCGACTGGTACGAGCGTGGGGTGGGACCGGGGCTGGTGTGGGACGACAGGCGCACCGAACTGCGTCCGCCGATCGAGATTGCTGGCGAGCATGGGTACCTGACCGAGATCCACCCGCAGGCCGAGGCATTCATCCGCACGCTGGCCGACCGGCTGGAGCGGGGCGCGGCGTTTTTCATCGACTACGGTTTTGGCGAGAGCGAGTATTACCACCCGCAGCGCCATATGGGCACGCTGATGTGTCACCGCGGCCATCTTGCAGACACCGATCCGTTGCACACCGTCGGCCAGAAAGACATCACCGCGCACGTCAACTTCACCAGCCTCGCGCTGGCC
>JANXVP010000009.1 GCA_025351615.1 Ramlibacter sp.
CGATCGGCCACCGGCCCGGAGAGGTCGGCCGAGAAGCCGCAATTGACCAGCATGGCGAGCTTCAGGGCCGTCACCCGGCCGCTGTTGTCGAAGCCCACGCTGTAGTCATAGGCGAACGGATGGCGCTTGCCGGTGATCATGAAGTCGTCGTCGCGGTCCAGCCGCAACTTGACCGGCCGCTTGAACTTGTTGGCTGCCAGCGCGGCCCAGACAGCGAGATGGCCAGCCTGGGTTTCCTTGCCGCCGAAGCCGCCCCCCATGCGCTTGCATTGCACCGTCACCGCATTGTTCTCCAGGCCCAGCGCGTGCGCGACCCAATGCTGCACTTCGCCCGGATGCTGGGTGCTGGAATGGATGCACCATTGGTGCTGCTCCATCGGCACGGCGTAAGCGACCTGGCCTTCGAGATAGAAATGTTCCTGGCCGCCGACTTCGAGCTGGCCGGTCAGTGTGTGCGCTGAACCGGCAAGCGCCTTGTCGGGGTCGCCGCGCCGCACGACAACCGGCGCCAGCACATAGCTTTTCGCCGAATGCGCTGCCCGTGGCGTGAGGACCGCCGGCAGGGGTTCGAGCCTGAGTTGCACCTTGCGGGCGGCGCGCCGCGCCTGCATCACCGTATCGGCCACCACCAGGCCGAGGACCTGGCCGATGTGCTGCACCGTGTCGATGGCGAAGACCGGCTCGTCGTGAACAAAGGTGGCGAGCACTGGGTCGCCCGGGATGTCGCGTGGCAACACCACGCCGCGGACGCCGGGCATGGCCAGCGCGGCCTGGCAGTCGATGTCGATCAGCCGGGCGTGGGCGACGGTCGAGAGGATAGGCGCCGCGTGCAGCGTGCCTTTTATCTCCGCGATATCGTCGACGTAGGTGGCCTCGCCGGCAACCTGGGCGCGGGCGCTTTCATGCGGTCGGGCGACGCCGGCCGCAGGGCCGGCTGCAGACGGCGGATGCGTAGAGACGGTTGCCGGAGCCAGGTTGCGTTCCCCCGCGTCCGCCGCGCCACCCGGCCCGCCTCCGGTCGCGGCATTGAAGTCTTTTTCGCGCGCCGTCATGACGGGTTCCCCAAACCCCGGCTGGATGCCGGGTCTCGGCTCGGAATGAGAGCCTCTGCGCCAGGGATGACAGGTGCTCCGGGTGCGATGACAGTCAGCGAATCCAGGTTGATGTCGCGCATCCCCTGGCTCTCCAGCCAGTAGCGCCGCACCAGGTTGCCCAGCACCTCGCTGCGATAGGCCGCCGAGGCCCGCATGTCGGTGATTGGCTGAAACTCGGTGCGCAGCACACCCGCCGCGTCGAGCGCGGTCGGCCCGGTCCACGGCTTGCCTGTGAGGAAGGCTTCGGCCCGCACGGCGCGGACCGGCGTGGCCGCGACGCCGCCCGCGCCGATGCGGACGCTGGCCACGGCGCCTGCCTCCAGCACCATGTTGATCGCCAGGCACAGCGCCGAGATGTCGTCGTCGTAGCGTTTGGAAATCTTGTAGGCCCGCAAAAACTCGCCGGGGCGGGGCCGCGGGACCTTGATCCACGCGAGCACCTCGTCGGGCGCCAGCACGTTCTTGCGGTAGCCGGTGTAGAAATTCTCCAGCGGCAGCTCGCGGTGGCCGCGCACGCTCATCAAGATGACGTTGGCGCCGAGTGCGATCAGCAGGGGCATCGCGTCGCCGATCGGTGAGCCGTTGGCGACGTTGCCGCCCAGCGTGCCCGAGTTGCGCACCGGCAGCCCGGCGAAGCGCTGGGCAAAGGTGCGCAGCTGCGGTCGCTCCTGGACCAGCGCGGCGAAGGCGTCGGTGAGAGTGACGGCGGCGCCGATCGCAAGATGGTTTGGGTAGCGCTCGACGCGCCTTAACGCGTCGACCCGGGTCACATCCAGCATGCTGTCGAACTGCATGTGCATCTTGGTGATCCACAGCCCCACGTCGGTGCAGCCCGCCACCAGCTGGGCGGCGGGATGCGCCGCGCGGGCGGCGAGGAGGCCGTCCAGCGACCGCGGCGCGAGATACCCGCTTGCGGATCCAGCCGGGAGCTGGCGCAGCTGCTGCACCAGGGCCGTTTCGTCCACTGCCACCATTGGCAGGTGTTCCATCCGCTGCGCGGCGTCGAAGATCGGCCGGTAGCCGGTACAGCGGCACAGGTTGCCGGAAAGTTCTTCCTGCGCCAGCTGTCGTGTCACGGAGCGCCCCTGGCAGACATGGTTCTGGTACATGCCGAACAGGCTCATGACGAAGCCCGGCGTGCAGAAGCCGCACTGCGAGCCGTGGCACTGCACCATCGCCTCCTGGGCCGGGTGCAGCGTGCCGTCGGCGCCGGCGATGTCCTCCACTGTCCACACGACCATGCCGGCGATCGAATGGGCCAGCCGGATGCAGCTGTTGATGGCGCGGTACTTGATGCCGTCGCCCTCGACTTCCCCGGTTGACGCTTGTGTCAAC
>JANXVP010000058.1 GCA_025351615.1 Ramlibacter sp.
CTGCTCGGCGGCCGCATCACCATGATCTTCGACAACATGCCGTCGGTGCTGCCGCTGGTGAAGTCGGGCGACGTGCGTGCGATTGCCGTGACCAGCGCCCAGCGCTCGCCGGCCGCGCCGACGATCCCGACCATCGCCGAGTCGGGACTGCCGCAGTTCGAAGCCACTTCCTGGTTCGCGCTGCTCGGACCGGCCGGCATGGCGCGGGACTTGCAGCTGCGCATCAACGCCGAGACGGCCCGGGTGCTGGCGCTGCCCGACGTCCGGGAGAAGCTGGCGACGCTGGGCCTGGACCCGGCGCCGGGAACCCCCGAAGCGCTGGCCGCGCTAATCCAGGGCGAAAGCATCAAATGGGCGCGCGTGGTCAAGGAATCCGGCGCCAAGGCCGATTGACCCGGTGACGCAACGCAAGACTGCAATCGTCACGGGGTCGGCCACGGGGGTGGGCGCGGCCACGGCGCTGGCGCTGGCCCGACGGGGCTACGACGTGCTGATCAATTACTCGAAAAGCGAGGCCGAAGCCAAGCAGTCGCAGGCCGCCTGCCGCGAGGCCGGCGCCGACACGCTGCTGCTGCGCGGCGACGTCGCAGTCGACGCCGATTGCCAGCAGATGGCCCATGTGGCGATGGACCGCTGGAAGCGGCTGGATGCGCTTGTCAACAATGCCGGCATCACGAGTTTCGACGGCGCGGCGAACTGGGACGCGGTGGACGCGCAGACCTTCCAGCACATCGTCGGCGTCAATGCCATGGGCACGTTCCAGATGGTTCGCGCCTGCGCGGCGCACCTGAAAGCCGCGCGCGGCGCAATCGTCAACGTGTCGTCGATCGCCGGTGCGCTCGGCATCGGCTCGTCGGTGGCGTACATCGCGTCCAAGGGTGCGGTCAATTCGATGACCCTGTATCTCGCGCGCGCGATGGCGCCGGACGTGCGGGTCAATGCTGTCTGTCCCGGCCTCATCACCTCCCGCTGGTTTGTGGACGGGCTCGGCCAGGCAGCGTACGACAAGGTCAAGGCCGGCTACGAGAAGAACACGCCGCTGGGCCGCGCCTGCACGCCCGAAGATGTGGCCGAAGCCGTGCTGTGGCTGGTCGACGGCGCTCGAACCGTCACCGGCGAGCTGATCCTGCTCGATTCCGGCGTCCACCTGGGCGTCGTGCCGTCCGCACCGCCCCGGCCCTGAGGGTCTGGGGCCGCGCCGGAACTGGCGCGGTCCGGCCGCGGCGTCAGAACTGCGCCGGCAGTTCGTGGGTTTTCGCTTCGCGCTTTTCGTCGCTGAAGCGCTCGTTGAAGTCGACCTCGCCCGTCAGCGGGATGAACGTCACGCCTGCCGCTGCGGAGAAGTTCATTGGGCCCGCGGCCTTGGCGGTGCCGGCGAACGCCGGCGCCATCCGCAGGCTCGACTCGACAGACACGGACAGGATCGCTGCCACGGTGACGATGCCGACCACGCACCAGAACGCGGTGACCCGCCAGCCCCTGGCACCGGGGCGCTTGCGAGCGGGCTGGTCCGATCGGGGCTGGGTGTTGTGATTGGCCATGGTGCTCTCCATTGAGGGTGACATGGCACGAGAGTAGGTTAAACGCACGGCGCCGCCATCGGCCAAATGGATGAGCGCCTCCTGCGTATGGAGGAGGGCGGGGGCAAGGCGGCCGGGTCAGCAGGACGCCGTTGCGACGCGGTTGGTGCTAAAGATCGCTGCCCAGCTCCGCCGGCACGGTTTCGACGCCGCCGTGGCCCAGCAGTTCGCGCAGCACGCTGGTGATTTCCTCGGGTGCGCTCAAGTGCGGGCAATGGCCGCTGGCCTGCAGCTTGACCAGCGCGCAGTCGGGAATGGTTTCGCGCATGAACTCGCCGACCACTTCCGGGACCATGTTGTCTTCGGCGCACTGGAGGATGGTCGTCGGCGTGTTGAGCAGTTCCAGCTCCTGGCGGAGGTCGCAGTTGAAGCTCACGCGCGCAAAATGCGTCGCGACGCCGACGTCCATCCGGTTCAGGCTGGATTCGAGTTCCCAGGCCAGTTCGGGTCGCTCCGGATGCCCCATGATCAGCGGCGCCATCTGGTGGCTCCAGTGCGGGTAGTCGAGGTCCATCGCCTCCAGCAGCGCGTCGAGGTCGTCGCGGCCAAACCCGCCCAGGTAGCTGCCGTCATTGAGGAAGCAGGGCGAGGGGGCGATCAGGACCAGCTGGCGGAAAGCCGCAGGCCAGCGGATCGCGGCCAGCACGCCGATCATCGCGCCGGCCGAGTGCGCGACCACAACCGCGTCCGGGACGCCGGCGGCGTCGCACACCGAAAGCAGGTCGTCGGCATAGCCCTGCAGGCTCGCGTACCGGCCCGCATCGAACGCGGACCGCTGGGCCCGGCCGGTTCCGGCGTGGTCAAACAGCACCACCTGGCGACTCGGTGCGAAGTGCGACGCCACCGACCGCCAGATGCTTTGTTCGCAGCCGAAGCCGTTCACGAACACCAGGGCGGGCCGGCCCCGGTCCTGGCCCAGCACCACGACATTGTTCCGGCGCAGGACTGCGTCGCGCGCAAGCGGGGGGGGTGTCAAGGTCAAACCATTCCTTCTCCGACTCCAAAACGATATGAAAATGCCAGTCCTGCGTGTTTGCCGCGCACCAGGGCGTCTCCCCGGCCGCGCTTCAAGGCGACCGGTGCAGCCTGGGGGCGGACAACAGGGCCAGATTGTCCGTCACGGCCGCGTCGAGGTCCCGCCAGCGTCCGGCGAGTGCCGCAGCGGCCAGCGCCGACTGCAGCTGCCGCAAGTCCTTGACGCTGGGGGCGACCCGGATCTGGGCAATGGCGGCCGCGGTGTTGCCACCCTTGACCAGGCCCAGGACCTTGTTCGACCATTCGTTTGCGCGCGACATCCGTGCTCCTTCGCTCGATCCCCAATGTACACAAAGCCGCGGG
>JANXVP010000078.1 GCA_025351615.1 Ramlibacter sp.
ACAACCCTTACAACCGCAAAGCAATGGCCGCATGGCTCAGGCACGCGGGAGCCAACGTGTTGGAGGCAGAGCATGGCCAGGCAGTGCTGGACCAGCTGAACGGGCCGGGGCCGTGGGACGCTGTCCTGATGGACATCAACATGCCCGGCATGGACGGTCTGGAAACCGCCAGTGCCATCCGCGCCAGCGGCAAGGCCTGGCGCGACCTGCCGATCGTCGCTCTGACGGCACATTCGGACAACGCCATGGTCCAGGCTGCCCAAGCCGCGGGGATGAACGATTTCCTCACAAAGCCCGTCGAAGCGGCCGTGCTCTACCAGAAGCTTGGCCAGCTGCTCGGCGGCACCACGATCCCCGCAGCGTCGCGATTCCTTGCGCAACTTCCAGAGCGGGTGCAGGGCGCCGGCGATGGCTCGCTCCTGAACCTTGACCGGCTGGAGAGTTATCGGCGCATCGGCATGCTCGACGAACTGCTGACTGATTACGTCCCCGAGATGGCCCGGCTGCTCGATCGCCTGGATGCAAGCGCCGCTTTAGCAGATCTGCAGGCGAGCCGGGATGTCCTGCATTCGCTGCTGGGCATGAGCGGCGAGGCGGGCGCCTCGGCCCTGCACCAGCTGGTGCGCCGGATCTACGTGCCGATGGTCGAGGACCAGCGCTGGCCGGCGGCGGGGGGCTGGCTGGAACAGATCCGGGCGCTTGCGATGCGGACCGACCAGGCCCTGACCGCCTACGGCCACGAGCAATCTCGGCCAAAAGCCATTTAGGAGTTCCAGTCGATGTTGCAAGCAGACGCGCTGAACGAGGCGCGTTCCATCCTCTTTGTCGACGACGAGACATCTTCACGCAAATGGTTCGCACTCACCTTCGCGGACGAATTCACCGTCGTGACCGCATCGGGTGTCAGCGAGGCACTGGCCCTGCTGGCCCGGCGCGGGCACGAATTCGCCGTGCTGGTGACCGACTACCGCATGCCCGAGCAGGACGGAATGAACCTCCTGCGTGCCGTTCAGCGCGACTTCCGCCACCTGGTGCGTCTGCTCGCGACCGCCTATGCCGAGAAAGACGTCGCCATCGCAGCCGTCAACCAGGGCAAGGTGTTGCGGATTCTGGAAAAGCCGCTGGACGAAAAGCCCACCCGCGAAGCGTTGCGCGAAGCGCTGGCCTTGCACCGGTCCCAGGCCCTGGAGCGCGCCCTGAACGAAGGCCGGGTGGCCGCGATGCGCGAGACGCTCGGCTTCCTCGCGCACGAGCTCAATACGCCGCTGGCCACGGTTCGGGGCTTTGTCAATGCCGTGGTGGTGCGGCATCAACCGGCAGCCCCGGGAGCCCCGCCGGGCACAGTGCAGTTTCTCGAAGATTACCCGGGCCAGCTGATCGCCGCACTGGAGAGCGCGGAGCGCCGCGCCCTGTATTGCCAGTCTCTGGTCTCCACCTTTGTGCAGTCGGCGCGGGACGCGTATCCAGACGCCGCGACGCAGACTATCAGCGCCGCGGCACTGGTGCACAGCCTGCTGGACGAATTTCCGTTCGAAGACGACGAGCGCTCCTGGGTCGACAGCGAGCTGGTCGCCGAATTCATGCTGCCGGGGCGGCGTGACCTGCTCTACCTGGTGCTGTGTACGCTGATGAAGAACGCGTTGCTGGTCCTGCGCGGGCGTCCCGATCCGCGGCTGCGGATCGAGCTCGGGCGGGAAACGCCGATGCGGGGAGGGCCGGTCCGGCCATGGATCCGTTTCGTCGATAACGGCCCGGGGATTCCGGCCGGCGTGCTGGCCCGCCTGACCCGCGAACCGGTCACCACGCGGGCCCATTCCGGAGGCAACGGCATGGGGCTGATGTTCTGCTTTCGCGTCATGCAGTCCATCGGCGGCGCGATCGAGATCGAGTCGGAGTTCGGCCATGGCGCCGCCGTCTCGCTTTATTTCATCCCGCTCGCGCCGCCGGCTTGACGCAGTCCGGTCAGGCGCCCGGCACGTCCGGGCTGTGGTGCAGGCGATAGTCGGCGGGCGTTTCGGAAAACCAGCGGAGGCAGGCAATGCTGAACTCTCTCTCGTCCAGCAACCCGAGCAAGTCCGGAATGGCGGCCAGCGGCGCGTCCGAGCCCGCCAGATACTCGTGGGCCATTCGTTGTCGCACGCGGTCCAGCAACTCGTCCTTCGAGGTCCGTTCCGCGCGCAGCTGCCGCGCCAGGGCGGCTTCGGCCAGGCCGATGCTGGCGGCGATGGAGTCCGCGTGCGGCTCGCCCTGGCGCAGCCTGCGCACCAGCTCCTGGGCAACGCGAAAACTGGTGCGGGCCGGCCCGAGTGCCGCAAGCAGCGACTCCAGCACCCGCTCCTCCAGCACAAAGACCGACGGGCTGCCGCTCATGACCGGCAGTGCAAGGTCATCCGCGGCGAACAGCAGCCGGTTGGCAGGGCGCTCGAAGCGCAATGGGCACGTGAAAGCCATCCGGTGCCGGTGTGCGTCGGCCGGTTCCGGAAAGACGAATTCCGCTGCCAGCGGGCGTAGCTGGCGCCGGGTCACGCGCTGGCAGACCAGCACGACGGCGAGCATCGAATATTCGATGCGCTGGCGTGGAAAGGCCCGGTCGTTGCCGTGCGTCGGCGTCACCCAGGCGTCAGGATGCTCGCGCTCGAGGGTGAAAGCGGATGCATCATCGATCAGCGCCCCGTAATGCGCCTGGTTTTCCAGCACCGACCAGAGGGTGGCGCCAGAGCCGACCCAGGCAGCGGCAACCTCAAGGTCGATGTGGCGACCGGCAAGCTCCCGATCCAGGCCAAGTGTCTCCTGTCCGCTGGCGGCGACGGCGAGTCGCCACAGCCGATTGACCTGCGCCAGGTCCAGCCTGGCGTTGGGCTGATCGAGCTGGGCCGGGTCAATCCCCGCCGCCTGCAGCAGGCGCGAGCTCTCCACGCCCTGTGACGCAAACATCCGCAGCACGCCCTTGATCCAGGCGGCAGAACTGGCAGTCATTGCGGTGCTCACGCTTTCATTCAAATCCAATCGCCGCCCGTGCGCAAGCACGGACGCGCCACCAGGAGGACATCTCTGGTTGCGCGGTCGGTCGGGCAAGCGGCACACTCGCCTTGCCGTCCCGCGCACAATCCTCCCATCCGATCCCTCCAAAAAACCTCCAAGGAGCACCCCCATGCTGGGTTTGATGCAAAGCCAACCGCTGTTGATCTCCGGACTGATCGACCATGCCGAGCGCCA
>JANXVP010000150.1 GCA_025351615.1 Ramlibacter sp.
GTGTGCTGTCGGCCATAGCAGCGGCGACGGAGGACGTGCGCCGGGTCTGTCCCAATGCCACGGAGCCAGAGAGGATGCACACTAGCTTCATGCGCTCGACATCTCCGGGGCGCGCCTTGCCCCCGGCCCCATGAACCTGCACCGCCTGGACCTCGTGTCGCTGTCGCTCTTCACCCTCGTGGTGCGAACGGGCAGCATCAGCAAAGGCGCGGAATTCGCGCACCTGGCCGTTGGCGCCGCCAGCAAGCGCATTTCCGATCTCGAAGCGGCCGTCGACGCCGAATTGTTCGACCGCCATTCGCGCGGCGTCACGCTCACGGCTGCCGGCGAAGCCCTGCACCGCCATGCCCAGCGCATCCTGCACGACGTCGACCAGCTTTCGGCCGAACTGTCCGACCATGCCAGGGGCGTCACCGGCGTGGTGCGGCTGTGGGCGAACACCTCCGCGATCACGCAGTTCATGCCGACCGACCTGGCGTCATTCTCAGTCCTGCATCCCGCCATCCGCATCCAGATGAACGAAGCAGACAGCCACGAGGTGGTGCTGGCGGTGCTCGAAGGCCGGGCCGACCTTGGGGTCTTCGCGGACCGGACGCCGGCGCATGGCCTGCAGACGCTGCCCTACCGCAAGGACCGACTGGTGTTGGTGGTGCATCCCGGGCATCCGCTCGCTACGCGGCGCCGCATTTCTTTCGCTGAGGCGGCGAGCTACGATTTTGTCAGTCTCTCGCAGGGGACCTCGCTCGCGCAACGGCTGGCGCTGGCCAGCGTGCAGATCGGCGTGCCGTTGCGCATCCGCATCCACGTGCGCAGCTTCGATGCCATGTGCCAGATGGTCGCTGCCGGCCTGGGCATCGCGGTGCTGCCCGGCACCGCCGTGCAACCGCTGGTGAAGGCGCTGGGGCTGCGCAAGCTGGAGCTCACGGACGACTGGGTGGACCGCGAGCTGTTGCTGGGCGCGCGCGACCTGGCGGCCCTGCCGCGCCCGGCGCGCAGCCTGCTGGACCACTTCGAGGACCAGCGGCAGGCGGCGCAGCGCCGACCCGGTTGAATCCGGGTAAACCCATGCCTGTTTTCGCGATCCACGAAAGCAGCATTCCGCCCAGTGGGGTTGTGCCCGCCGGTGGGGATTTCTAAACTCAGGCGATCCCAGCCATCCGGTCGGGCATGCGATGCGCGCCGCCGCCCCGTCGAACCCTCGCTTGTCACCTGAACCCCGTCACAAGGAAACGACAGCATGACTCTCCATCGCCGCGCCGCGCTCGCGCTGGCCCTGACCGCCGCTTTCTGGGGCGGGGCCCACGCCCAGGACAAGTACCCGAGCCGCCCCGTCACGCTGATCGTGCCGCAGGCCGCCGGAGGGGCCAACGACGCCATTGCGCGCGTGGTGGCGCATAAATTGACGGAGCAGACCAGCCAGAGCTTCATTGTCGAGAACCGGCCCGGGGCCGGCGGCAATATTGGCACCGCGCTGGTGGCCAAAGCCAAGCCGGACGGCTACACGCTGATGCTCACCACCAACAGTGCCCACGTCATCAACCCGGCGCTCTACAAGAGCACGGGGTTCGACCCAGTCAAGGATTTCGAGCCGCTGGGGTCCGTGGCCACAGCCGGCTACGTGCTGGTCGCCAACCCCAGCTTCCCACCGAAAAACGTGACGGAGCTGGTGGCCCTCGCAAAGAGTCAGCCCGGCAAGATCACCATCGCCTCGGCCGGCAACGGCACGCTCAACCACCTGATCGGCGAAATGCTGGGAAAGGCCACGGGCATCGACCTGATTCACGTCCCCTACAAGGGCGCTGCCGGCGCCGTGACCGACCTCGTCGGCGGCCAGGTGCAGTTGTCGGTGCAGAGCCTGCCGTCCTCGCTCGCCTTCATCAGGAGCGGCAAGCTCAAGGTGCTGGGCGTGGTCAACGAAAGGCGGGTCGCTGCGCTGCCTGACGTCCCCACCATCGGCGAGACCGTCAAGGGCTTCGGCTCGACCCCATGGTACGGCGTGTTTGCGCCTGCGGGCACGCCGAAAAACCTGATTGCGCAGCTGAACGCGGAAATCTCCAGGGCACTGGACTCGAAGGACGTTCGGGAGAAGCTCGCCGGGGTCGGCTGCGAGCCGTACAAAGGCACGCCCGAGCAGTTTGCCGCGCTGGTCCGCGAGGACTTGCCCAAATGGGCACGGATCGTCAAGGACTCCGGCGCCACCGTTGACTGAGGCCGTGGCGATGAGCATTCCACAACTCACACCCGGCGCGCTGGCTGGCCTGCGCGTGGTGGAGATGGGCCAGCTGATCGCCGGCCCCTTCGCCGGCAAGACGCTCGGGGATTTCGGCGCCGACGTGATCAAGATCGAGGCGCCCGGCGCCGGCGACCCGCTGCGCAACTGGCGCCTGATCCAGGATGGCACTTCGGTCTGGTGGCAGGTGCAGTCGCGCAACAAGCGCTCGATCGCGCTGGACCTGCGCAATGCCGAAGGCCAGGCCATCGCGCGCGAGCTGATCGCCAAGGCCGACGTGCTGATCGAAAACTTCCGCCCCGGCACGATGGAGAGCTGGGGCATGTCCTACGAAGCGCTTTCACAGAACAACCCTGGCCTGGTCATGCTGCGCATCTCGGGCTACGGTCAGACTGGCCCCTACCGCGACCTGCCCGGCTTCGGTGCGATCGGCGAGGCCATGGGCGGCCTGCGCCACTTGACCGGCGAGCCGGGCCACGTGCCTGTGCGCTGCGGCATCTCGATCGGCGACACACTGGCGGCGCTGCACGGCACCATCGGTGTGCTGACGGCGCTGTACCACCGCAAGGTCAACGGCGGCCAGGGCCAGGTGATCGATGTCGCCCTGACGGAAGCCGTATTTAATGTCATGGAGAGCTTGGTGCCCGAGTACAGCGCCTTCGGTGCAGTGCGCGAACCTGCTGGCTCGGCACTGCCAGGCATCGCGCCGTCGAACGCCTACCGCTGCAGCGACGGCGTGGTGCTGGTCGCGGGCAACGGCGACAGCATCTTCAAGCGCCTGATGCAGACGATCGGCCGTGACGACCTGGGCAACGATCCAGCGCTGGCCGACAACGCCGGCCGCGTGGCGCGGGTGGAGGAACTGGACCGCGCCATCGGGGCCTGGACCGTGGCCCGTAGCGTGAACGAAGTGCTCAGGCAACTGGGCGAGGCTCGGGTGCCGGCTGGTCGTGTCTACACCGCCAGGGACATTGTCAATGACCCGCATTACCGGGCCCGCGACATGATCCTGAAGCAGCGGACACGCAACGGGCACGAGCTTGAAGTGCCGGGCGTGGTGCCCAAGTTGCTGGGCACGCCAGGCAGCATCCGCAGCTCGGCCCCGAATCTGGGTGACGACACCGACGCGGTGCTAAGTGAACTGGACTACGCGCCGCAAGACATCGCAGCGCTGCGCGAAAGGAAGGTGGTGGCATGACCAACCCAGTTTGGACCGGCCGCGGCCGGCGCGTTTATCTCCAGGAGGTGGGAACCCGCGACGGGCTGCAGGCGGAAGCCGCCTTCGTCCCGACCGAGGACAAGGTCGCCCTGGTCAATGCGCTGTCCGACGCAGGCCTGGCGAAGATCGAAGTGACGGCCTTCGTGTCGCCCAAGGCGATCCCTGCGCTGCGGGACGCCGAGCAGGTGCTGCGCGAGATCCGGCGCAATCCCGATGTGGTGTACAGCGCGCTGGTGCCGAACGTGCGCGGCGCCGAGCGCGCCATCGAATCGCGGGCCGACGAAATGAACCTTGTGATGTCAGCCACGGAAAGCCACAACCTGGCCAACCTGCGGATGACGCGCGAGCAGTCGTTTGCCGGCCTGGCCGAAGTCGCCGCCATCGGCCGCAGTGCGGGGGTTGCCGTGAACGTGTCGCTGTCGTGCGCCTTCGGCTGTCCGATGGAAGGCGACGTGCCGGTGGAGACCGTGCTGGCCTGGTGCGGCCGCTACGTCGAGACACTGGGCGCCCACGGCGTGACGCTCTGCGACACGACGGGCATGGCCTTCCCCACGCAAGTGGCGGAGCTGACGAGTGCTTTCCTCGAACGGTGGCCGGGCACCGAGCTCACGCTGCACTTCCACAACACGCGGGGCATCGGTCTGGCGAATGTGCTGGCGGGCATCGATGCCGGCGCCGACCGTTTCGACGCTTCCTTTGGCGGGATTGGCGGCTGCCCCTATGCGCCGGGTGCCAGCGGCAACGTCTGCACCGAAGAGATCGCGCACGCACTCGCGCTCATGGGCTATGACACCGGCATCGACCTGCCGTTGTTGCTGGCGGCCGCGAGTCGCCTGCCGGCACTCATCGGCCACGACATTCCCAGCCAGATCGTGAAGGCCGGGCGCCGGCTCGACCTGCATCCACGACCGGCTGACTTCGACCAGATCCGCGCCCGCGCGCTGGCCCGGCCGATGGCGGCCTGAAGCACGCAACGGCTGAATGGGACGCAGCAGCGGGGGTTTCGAGGAAATGTAGCAGCGCGGTCAGCCCTCCCCCGGCGCTTCGCGCCGGGGGAGGTGGCCCACGCCCGCCTGCAACCGGCGCCTCCCACGCTGAACGATAGCGAATCGAAAGGTCCAGGGCCTTCGTCAGGCTTGGTCTCGGCAACAGACCAGGCGCCTACTGGGGTCGTTCAGCTCTCGCCGAATGGCCCCCTTGGTACGCCCCGCATCGCGCCAGCCATGGCTGCGATCGTCATTGACTTTGCGAAAATGTTATCCACATACTCCAGCGACCATTTTTCCGAGGACGAACGATGAACAGGACAAAAATCAGGCTTGCAGTCGCGGCACTGCTTGTCGCATGGGCCGCCGGCGCAGCCATTGCCCAGCAGCCCGGGCGCGGCAAGCACCACACCCTGCCCGCAACCCTGGACACCGTGCAGTGGGGCTGGCTTGATCCGAAAGAACCGGCCAAGCTGACCATCGATTCCGGCGACACGGTCTCGGTCGAAACCATGATGCACTCGCACGACAAGATCCAACCCGGCATGACGATGGAGCAGATCGTCGACCTGCGCAAAGCCAATCCGGGCGGCGGTCCGCATTCGCTGACGGGGCCGATCTACGTCAACGGCGCCGAGCCGGGCGATGTGCTGGAAATCCGCATCCTGAAAATCGTGCCCAAGCCTTTCGGCGTGAACTTCAACCTGCCCGGCAAGGAATTCCCCACCATCGGGGCGCTCGCCTCCGAGATGCCCGAGGGCTACCTCAAGTTCTTCAAGCTTGACCTGCAGAAAATGGAAACCGAGTTCAAGCCCGGCATCACCATCGACCTGAAGCCCTTTCCCGGCACCCTGGCAGTGGGCATCGACCCGAACGACCCATCGCCACGCAAGGGCGGCCTCAAGGACCCAATGGCGCCGGTGTCGAGCCTGCGCCCCTGGAAAAACGGCTCCAACATGGACATCAACGAACTGCAGGCCGGTTCCCGGATTTTCTTTCCTGTCTTCTTGAAGGGTGCGTTGATCTGGACCGGCGATTCGCATTGCCGCCAGGGCAACGGCGAGGTCAACCTCACGGCGCTCGAATGCTCCTACAAGGAAATCGTGCTGCAGCCGATCGTGCATAAAGACATGAAGCTGGAATGGCCGCGCATCGAGACCCCCACGCACTGGATCTCCACCGGCTTCGACGAGGACCTGAACAAGTCGATGGTCAACGCCGTGCGCGAGGCGGTGAACTTCCTGGCCGAGCAGACCATGGTGCCGCTCACGCGCTACGAAGCCTATGCCCTTGTGTCGATGGTCGGCGACTGCCGCGTGTCGCAGGCGGTCGACGTCCGAAAAGGCGTTCACTGCATGATTCCCAAGTCGGTCTTCACCAAAAAATAGCAGCGCACCTTGCATGCTGCGCTGACGGTCGTTTTGCTGGCGCTCGCTTGGGGCATGGCATCCGGACGGGCGGTTGCGGCGGAGAGGCTGAAGATAGTGACCACCACGACCGATCTGCAGGCGCTGGTGCTGGCGGTAGGGGGCGAGCGGGTCGATGTCGAGAGCATCGCCGCGCCCAGCCAGGACCCCCATGCGATCGAACTCAAGCCGGCGCAGCTGGCACGCCTGCGCAGCGCAGCGCTGGTGGTGCGCATCGGCCTCGATCACGAGCCCTGGCTGGCACGCGCGCAGACGGATGCGCCGGTGCTCGACGTCTCCCGGGGGGTCCGTCTGCTGCAGGCCGAGACGCCGCGCCTGCGGGCCGAGCGCCAGGCCCATGTCCATGCCATGGGCAACACGCATTACTGGCTCGACCCTGAAAACGCGCGGCCGATGACGGCGGCCATCGCCGGCGCGCTGGTGAAGTTGCGCCCCGCCGACCGCCCCTACTTCGAAGCCAGGCGCGACGATTTCGTGAGAAGGCTCGACATCCGGCTGCAAGGCTGGACGACTGCGCTGGCTCCCTACCGTGGCCTGAAGGTCGTCGTCCTCCACGACAGCTGGGCCTACTTCGCCGACCGCTTCGGGCTTGCCATCGTCGCCGCGGCCGAACCGACGCCTGGCGTTCCGCCGTCACCGGCCGAACTCGCAAGCCTGTTTTCCCGCATGCGGCAAGCGGGGGTGCGGCTGGTCATCGCCGACCCGCATTCCAGTCCGTCATTGGTGCGGCAGGTCGCCGAACGTGGCGGCGCCCGGGCGGTCACGCTGGTGCCGTCGGTCGGCGCCGATCCGGCTGCGGGCGATTACCTTTCGTTGTTCGACGTAGACGTCCAGCGCCTGCTGGGCGCCTTGCGCTAACGCGGATGTTCGAGCTGCTGTTCTGGCCGTTCGTCGCGGGTCTGGTCCTGACCGGTATCCACGCCTACTTCGGCCTGCACGTGCTGGCGCGCGGCATCGTCTTCGTCGATCTTTCGCTGGCGCAGGTGGCGGCGCTAGGCATCACCGTCGCCATCCTGGCGGGGCACCCGGTGCAAAGCGCTGCCGCGTACTGGTACGCGCTGGCGTTCGCAGGCGGCGGCGCGCTGCTGTTTGCCCTGGTCCGCCGGCACGAACGTGCGCTGCAGCAGGAAGCCGTGATCGGCATCGTCTACGCGGTCTGCGCGGCCCTGGGCGTCATAGCGCTGGACCGTGCGCCCCAGGGCGCGGAACACATCAAGCAGATCCTGATCGGCTCGATCGTGACCGTGCGGCCGCAGGAGGTGGCGAGCCTGGCGCTGCTTTACGTCGCCATCGGCACGCTGCACTGGCTGCTGCGTCGGCCGCTGCTGGAAGTGTCTTTCCAGCCGGTCCTGGCCGCCGCGAAAGGGCGCCGCGTTTTTCTGTGGGACCTGGTCTTCTATGGTTCGTTCGCGCTCGTCGTCACCTCGTCGGTGCGGATCGCGGGTGTGCTGCTGGTCTTTTCGTACCTGATCGTGCCCGCCGCCATCGCCGGGCTTTTCGCGGTCACCGTGCGCAGCCGCTTGCTGCTGGCCTGGGCGCTGGGTGCGGCGGGCACCGCAGCGGGACTCGGCGCGTCCTGGGCCTGGGACCTTCCCACCGGCCCGGCCATCGTCGCGGCCTTCGGTGCCGCCACCGCCGCAGTCGCCCTGGCGCTCGCCCTGCGCCGTGCTCCACGACTGCTGCCCGTAAAAATCCTCTCGACGGCCGCCGTCGCCGTCGGCATCCTGCTAATGGCATTTCCGCAAATGGACCAGCCCTGGCTCGATGCGCTGGAGCATGCCGCGCCATCGTTTCAGGAAGTTTTTCTCACCCCCTCCGAACGTGAAATGCGCCAGGACAGTGTCCAGGCCATCACCCGCGCAAGCGCCGAACTCACGCTTCTGCGCGCACGCGAGCAGGATGTGCGCTGGGGCACGACGCAGATGGCCACGGAGAAGCAGGATCGCCTGCGCCAGTACATCGCCGCACGCAGCGAAATTCAGGCCGGGGACCAGATGGTCCTGACAGAACTGCGGGTGCAAGCGCGCGCCCGCCAACGCTGGGGACTGGGCATTCCGCTGCTGCTGATCGGCACAGCGGCCTTGCTGCTGCTCAGGCGCCGGCACGATCCACCGGCCGCTGGCAATTGATCCGCCGCGCCTCGAGATGTACGGATTCCCGTTGTACTGGAGCAGCGTTTACGAACATCTCACCTGGCGGCTGCGCGATCAGGCGCTGCGCCCACCAGTTCCTGTGCCGAGACCTCACCTGAAAGTCCCCTCATGAAGCTTGCATTCCTGGGTGCCGCCGGCACCGTGACCGGATCGAAAACACTCGTCACCCACGACGACAAGCAATTGCTGGTCGATTGCGGCTTGTTCCAGGGCTACAAGAACCTGCGCTCGATGAACTGGGAAGACTTCCCCTTCGATCTCAAGCTGCTCGATGCCGTGGTCCTCACCCACGCGCACCTGGATCATTCCGGCGCCCTGCCGCTGCTGGTCAAGCGCGGTTTCACCGACCCGGTGTTCGCCACGCCGTCCACCATCGATGTCTGTGGGGTCCTGCTGCCTGACAGTGGCCGGCTGCAGGAGGAAGACGCGGAGTACGCCAATCGCCGCCAGCGCTCCAAACACACGCCCGCCCTGCCCCTGTACACCGAAGAAGACGCCAACCGGGCCTTGCGCCAGCTCAGGCCCCTGCCTTTCGAGGAGCCTTCGGACAGCATCGCCGGCATGCGGCTGCGCCTGCGGCCGGCGGGCCACATCCTCGGAGCGAGTTCGGTCGAACTGACTGCGGGAGACACCACGGTGCTGTTCTCGGGCGACCTGGGGCGACCCGACGACGCCATCATGCGGGCGCCCGTCCCGATCGAGCGCGCCGACCACATCGTGGCCGAATCGACTTACGGTGACCGGCTGCATGATGCATCGAATGCCGAACTGCTGCTGGGCCAGGTGATTCAGCGCACGGCGGCGCGGGGCGGCATCGTCGTGATTCCCGCATTTGCCGTCGGACGGGCGCAGTCGTTGCTGTATGCCATCTACCGCCTCAAGCAGCGCTCGGAAATCCCCGAACTGCCCATCTACCTGAACAGCCCGATGGCCATCGACATGACGGATATCTATCACCGGCATCGCGCCGAGCACCGGCTTTCCGCTGAGGAATGCGCCGGGATGATCGAGGTCGCAACCATGGTTCGCACGACCGAGGCGTCGCGCGCACTGGTGGCCCGGCGCCAGCCTGCCGTGATCGTGTCGGCCAGCGGCATGGCCACCGGCGGCCGGGTGCTGCATCACCTGAAAGCGCTGGCACCCGAGTCGCGCAATGCGATCGTGTTTGCCGGTTTCCAGGCCGGCGGCACCCGTGGCGCGCGGATCGTCGCCGGCGAGCGCAGCATCCGGATCCACGGCGAAGACGTGGCGGTGAACGCCGAGGTCATTTCGCTGCCCGGCATGTCCGCCCATGCCGATGCGCAGCAGATCGTGCAGTGGCTCAAGACGGCCCCCAAGCCTCCTCGCGGCATCTACCTGAACCACGGCGAGCCGGCTCCAGCGGATGCGCTGCGGCAACGGATCGAACGCGAGCTCGGCTGGTCTGCAACCGTCCCGCGCCTGGGGCAGAGCGTGGAGATTGCGTGACGGACGACGCCCGTCTGCGGTTGCGGCCGCTCGGCATCGACACCCAGCAGGAATTCGTCATTTACATGCAGCACGACTGCCACGTCTGTCGCTCGGAAGGATTCGAGGCCCAGACACGGGTGGAGGTCACACTGCGCGGGCGCCGCATCATTGCCAGCATCAACCTGGTGGACGCCAATCTGCTGGCGCCAGAAGAGGTCAGCCTGTCGACCAGCGCCTGGCTGAAACTGGATGCCGCCGCGGGCGATTTCGTCATCGTGGAGCACGCACCGACCCTCGATTCGCTCAGCGCGATGCGCTCCAAGATCTACGGAAACCGGCTGGATGCCGCTGCGCTCAACGCCATCGTGGGTGACGTCGCTGCGGGCCGCTATTCGGAACTGCACATCGCGGCCTTCCTCGCCGCCTGTGCCGGCGGCCGCATGGACCTGCAGGAGACCATCGACCTGACTGGGGCGATGGTCGTCGTGGGCGAACGCATCGACTGGGGGCGCGCACCCATCGCCGACAAGCACTGCGTCGGCGGCCTGCCTGGCAACCGCACCACGCCCATCGTGGTGGCGATCGCGGTGGCCGCCGGCTTGACCATGCCAAAGACATCGTCCCGCGCGATCACCTCTCCGGCCGGTACGGCCGACGTGATGGAGACGCTGACCTGCGTCGATCTCGACGTGCCGGCGATGCGTCGGGTCGTCGAACGCGTCGGCGGCTGTTTCGTCTGGGGCGGTGCTCTGAGCCTGAGTCCGGCCGACGATCTGCTGATCCGGATCGAGCGGCCGCTCGACCTCGACAGCGATGCCCAGATCGTCGCATCCGTGCTGTCGAAGAAAATCGCCGCCGGCGCGACCCATGCCTTGATCGACATCCCGGTCGGGCCGACCGCCAAGGTGCGCAGCGACCAGGACGCCGATCGTCTGCAGGCGTTGCTGGAACAGGTGGCGGCAGCGCATGGATTGCAGCTGCGCGTCTTGCGCACGCACGGTTCGCAGCCAGTCGGGCGCGGGATCGGGCCGGCGCTGGAGGCGCATGACGTGCTGGCGGTGCTGCGAGGCGTGGCCGCGGCGCCGGAAGACCTGCGAATGCGCGCGTTGGTGCTCGCGGGCGAACTGCTTGAGTTCTGTGGTCACAGCACGCCGGGCGCCGGCAGGTCCGAGGCGACACGACTGCTGGACAGCGGCGCAGCGTGGACCACGTTCCAGGCAATCTGCGAGGCGCAAGGCGGGCTGCGGGAGCCCGGCGTTGCCCGGTTGCGTGAAGCGGTGCTGGCAGACCGCGCGGGCCATGTGTCCGCCATCGACAACCGGCGCCTCTCGCGGGTGGCGAAACTTGCTGGTGCACCCGGCTCCCCCACCGCCGGAGTCGAATTGCACTTGAAGCTGGGCGATCGCGTGCAGCGCGGAATGCCGCTGTTCACACTGCATGCGCAGGCACCCGGGGAACTGGCTTACGCGAAGCGTTATCTTGCGACTCACGCATTCATGACCGTCGCCTCCGAGGTGCCGCAATGAAGCCCATCGTCGTCGCCATGCCGGGCAATGAGCGCCTGGCGCGCGAACTGGTGGCGCGCCTCGATCTCGACTATCGCGCTGTCACGGCGATCGCAGCCTCCCCTATGGTTAGATGATCCGGGAGAATTTCGCGCGGCTGTGGCCGGTCTGCAGATAGCGGTCGAACACCATCGCGACAGCGCGGATCAGGAACCAGCCGCTGGCCGTCACGCGGACCGTTGTCTCGTCCATCAGCACCAGGCCCTGGTCGCGCAGTTCGCGCAGTTGCTCCAGCTCCGCCGCGAAGTAGCCCCTGAAATCCAGCCCCCAGGTCTGCTCGATCGAATCGAAGATCAGCTGGCCCTGGCACATCAGCGCCATGATCACCGCCCGGCGCACCAGGTCGTCGTGGCTGAGCGCCAGCCCCCGAACCACCGGCAACCGACCCTGGTCGAGGTGGCTGCAGTACTCCTCCATCGTCTTGGCGTTCTGGCTGTAGGTCGTGCCGACCCGCCCGATGGCGGAAACGCCGAGCCCGATGAGGTCGCAATCCGGCTGCGTGCTGTAGCCCTGGAAGTTGCGGTGCAGCCTGCCCTGGCGCTTGGCGACCGCCAGCGCGTCGTTCGGCAAGGCGAAATGGTCCATGCCGATATGGTCGTAGCCGGCCTGCATGAAGGCGCCCAGCGATTGCGCCAGCATGGCCAGCTTGGCGGCCGCGCCCGGCATGTCGGTCGACAGGATGCGCCGTTGGGGCTTGAACCGTTCGGGCAGATGCGCATAGCCGTACAGCGCGATCCGGTCCGGACGCAGCCGGCACATCTGCTCCAGCGTCCGTGCGAACGATTCCGGCGTTTGCCGTGGCAGGCCATAGATCAGGTCGACATTGATCGAATCGAAGCCGACCTCGCGGGCTTGCGCGACCAGCGCGAACACCTGCTCCGCCGGCTGGATGCGGTGCACCGCTTTCTGCACTTCCGGGTCGAAGTCCTGCACCCCGAAGCTGATCCGGTTGAATCCCATGGCGGCAAGGGCGGCCAGCCGCTTGCCGTCGACCGTGCGAGGGTCGATCTCGATGGAGTGTTCGCCACCGGGCGCCAGCGTGAAGCTGCGACGCAGCATCGCCATCAATTGTTCCAGCTCGTCATCGGACAGGAAAGTCGGCGAGCCACCCCCCAGGTGCAGTTGCGTCACGGTCTGTCCACGGCCGAGCTGCGCTGTGTGCAGGTCGACTTCGCGGGCGAGGTCGCGCAAATAGATCGCTCCCCGTTCGTGGTGTTTGGTGATGATCTTGTTGCAGGCGCAGTAGTAGCACAGCGACTCGCAGAACGGGATGTGGATGTACAGCGACAGCGGCGAAGCCTGGGCGCCAGGAACCGCCTTGCGCTGGGCCAGGGCCTGGCCATAGTCGGATGCCGTGAAGGTTTCGACAAAATGGTCGGCGGTCGGATAGGAGGTATAACGCGGCCCCGGGATGTCGAAGCGGCGCAGCAGATCGGGAGAGACGGTGTTCATTTGCGAGGCCTGGTGGTGAGATTCGACTGTGCGGGCTTCCGCGGCCCCCGCGCTTGATCTGGATCAAGCCGGCCCGGCACGGTGCATCGACAATTGGCCCGTGAACAGATGCGCACGTGTGCGCCAGAAACGACGGTTCAGACACAACGCCCCAATTGGGTTCCGACAGGCGATGAGCCAGATGCGCTCGTTCCACCCTCCATCGAGCCTGCCTGTTCCAGTTGCGACCGGCGGATCGTGAGCCAGCTGGCTTCAGATCCCTGATCCGGCCTTCTGGGCGGGGGTGTCGAGGGACAGTGTATTGAACATGGCGTCGACCCGCGCGAGCACGGCGGCGTCCATGACGATGGGCCGCCCCCACTCGCGCAGCGTCTCGCCTGGCCACTTGTTGGTCGCGTCCAGTCCCATTTTGCTGCCCAGGCCGCTGACAGGGGAGGCGAAGTCCAGGTAGTCGATGGGCGTGCCCTCGACCATCAGCGTGTCCCGCGCGGGGTCCATGCGGGTCGTCAGCGCCCAGATTACCTCGCGCCAGTCACGGATGTCGACATCCTCATCGACGACGACGATGAACTTGGTGTACATGAATTGCCGCAGATGGCTC
Source organism: Ramlibacter sp. (assembly GCA_025351615.1). Taxonomy (GTDB): domain Bacteria; phylum Pseudomonadota; class Gammaproteobacteria; order Burkholderiales; family Burkholderiaceae_C; genus Ramlibacter. The sequence goes on from JANXVP010000150.1 coordinate 13,083, forward strand.
CAGACGCCCATCATCACGCGCCGCGCGTGGCCGGGATAGGCCTTGCGGATCTGGACGACCGCCATCCGGTAGCTGCAGCCCTCGGGCGGCAGGTAGAAATCGGTGATCTCCGGGAACTGCCGCTGCAGCAGCGGGATGAACAATTCGTTCAGCGCCATGCCCAGCACCGAGGGCTCGTCGGGCGGCTTGCCGGTGTAGGTGGAATGGTAGATCGGGTCGCGGCGCATCGTGATGCGGTCCACGGTGAACACCGGGAACCAGGCCTGCTCGTTGTAATAGCCGGTGTGGTCGCCGAACGGGCCTTCGAGCGCATGCTGGTAGCCGCTGGGATGCGTCGGGTCGGGGTAGATGTGGCCCTCGAGCACGATTTCGGCGGTGGCAGGGACCCGCAGTTCGCTGCCGAGCGCTTGCACGACCTCGGTTCGGCGCCCGCGCAGCAAGCCCGCGAACTGGTACTCCGACAGGCTGTCAGGCACGGGAGTCACGGCGCCGAGCAGCGTTGCCGGATCTGCCCCGAGCGCAACTGCAACGGAGTAGGGCTGCCCGGGATGGGCGATGCCGTGCTCGCGAAAGTCCTGCGCGCCGCCGCGATGTGGGAGCCAGCGCATGATCAGCTGGTTGCGCGCCAGAACCTGCTGGCGGTAGATGCCGAGATTCTGCCGGGCCTTGTTCGGTCCCTGCGTGATCACCAGGCCCCAGGTCACCAGCGGCGCCACGTCGCCAGGCCAGCAGTGTTGCACCGGCAGCCGCGCCAGGTCCACATCGTTGCCTTCCCAGACCAGGTCCTGGCATGGCGCCGAACGTACCTCGCGCGGCGCCATTTGCCACAGGGTCTTGATCAGGCCGCCAAGGCCCAGCATGTCGCGGATCCCCTTGGGCGGCGAGGGATCCTTCAGCGCCGCCAGCGCTTCGCCAAAGGGGCGCAAGGCGCGCAGGTCGGCGACGCCCATCGCGCGTGCGACGCGACCGGGCGTTCCGAACAGGTTGCCCAGCACCGGCATGGTGTGGCCCGACGGATGTTCGAACAGCAGGGCAGGGCCACCGGCGCGCAGCACGCGCTCGCACAGCGCCGTAATTTCCAGGTAGGGAGAGATCGGCTCGCTGACACGGCGCAGTTCCCCGGCGTGCTCCAGCTGGGTGATGAAGTCGCGCAAGTCGCGGTAAGCCAGACGATGTTCCGCTCAGCCGCCTGCGTCAGCGCCCGGATGGCGTCGCCCGACGCCGGGCGTGTGCGCATGCGGCCCCAGCCGCGCGAGGACAGCGCGCGGGGTCCAGCCCCGAAGCTCGAACGCTGGCAGTTCCAGCGCATCGAGTGCATTCTTGACCACCAGTCCGAGCTCGGTATCGCCTTCGATCGACAGGCGGCGGCTGAAAAAGAGCGTGTCCGGATCTTCCCGGCGCTGTGCGAGTTGCAGGAAATCGTAGGCGCTCGCACTGATGCTCAGGTCCGCCGTCAAGCCGGCGTCGCAGGCCACGAAGCCAGCCCCGGTCCAGCGGAAATCGAAGGTCAGGCACGCGTCACGCACATGGATGCGCAGTCGCCTGTCCAACAGCAGCGCACACACGTCCGCGGGCAACTGCCGCGCCAGTACCAGGTTGAGAGCGCGCGCGAGCAGCACCGAGCCGGGATAGGCCGGCAGCCGGGCCAGCAATGCGCCCAACGGTCGCGGCAAGACATGGGACAGGGGAGTGTTCATCGGGATCCGCCTCGCCAATCAAGCGACATGAAGCAGCACGGCAAAAAAATGGCATGCGCTGCCGGCCATGACAAACAGATGCCAGACGCCGTGTCCGTGACGCAGCTTGTGGTCAGTGGCATAGAAAGCGATGCCGCCTGTGTACAGCACGCCGCCCGTGACCAGCCACGCAAAGCCTGCCGGATGCAGGGCCAGCCACAAGGGTGAAATGACAAGCAGGGCGAGCCATCCCATGAGCACATAGATCACGAGCGACAGGACGCGCGCACCCCGGGCCAGCCAGATCTCCTGCACGATGCCAAGCAGGGCCAGCGACCACACGGCACCCAGCAGCGACCAGCCCCAGGCGCCTCGCAGCGTCACCAGCGCGAACGGCGTGTAGCTGCCGGCAATCAGCAGGTAAATGGCGCAGTGATCGAATTTGCGCAGCACGTCCTTGGCCCGGCCGCGCACGCTGTGGTAGAGCGTCGAGAAAATGTACAGCGTCACCAGCGTCGCGCCGTAGATGCTGAAACTCACGATCTTCCAGGGGTCTCCGAGCCGGGCGGCCAGCGTCACCAGCACTGCCGTGCCCGCCACGGACAATGCGGCACCGACCAGATGGCTGATGCTGTTGAAACGTTCGCCGCGCTGCATGGCGTTTCAGGGGCTCGCGCCCTGTTGCAGTCCGGGGCGCCCATGCCAGTAACCGTCGCAGCCCGGTCCCGGCATCAGGGCTTGCGAGCGCTGCCTGGCGTCCTGCGGCGCCAGCTCCTGCCTGACCGCTTGCTGAAAGCAGGCAATGATTTCCGCCATGTGGTTGGCCTGCGGACTCAGGCGGACCACGTCCACCCCCAGCGTATCCATGTCGCCCAAGGCGTCGATCAGGTTGTAGACGCGGGCCGATTGCATCTGCGTGCCATTGAGGACCAGGAAGTCCTCGCTCTCGCGGGTTTTGAGCAGCAGGCCGTCCGGATGCTCGATGCAGCAGAAGCTGCAATCGTCCTTGGCCGCGTTCCGGTGCCGCGCGGTAAAGCAGCGTGCCGAAAAGGCCAGCGGCATGCGGCCATAGGCGAACACCTCTGTCTGCACACCCGGAGGCCGGTCCTGCTGCAGCGCCGCCAGGTCGTCACGCTTCATCTCCAGCGGCATCACCCAGCGGGTGGCGCCGAGCGACGCCATCCATTGCAGGGAGGGCAGGTTGTACAGGTTGAGGTGCGGCCCGGCGACGAAGGGGAGCTTGCCGGCCAGGCAACGCACGGCGCCCATGTCGTTGGCTTCCACCGCGAACTGTCCATTGGCTGCGATCTTGTGCATCGCGGCCACGTCGCTGCCCGATTCCAGCAGCACCTGGGTCGAGAGCACCACGTCCTTGCCGGTCCCGCGCAGGCGCGCACCGATCTCCAGCCAGTCCGCCAACCGCATCTCGTTGCGACGCGAGCAGACTGTTTCGCCCAGGTACACGACATCGACCGGCGTCTCGGCGAGGGACTCGTAAAAACGGAAAGTGGTTTCGCGCGGCCAGTGGTACAGCAGCGGTCCCAGGGCGATTTTCATGGGGGTGAGGCAGTCATCCGGAGCGCTATTTCCAGGGGCGGTGATAAGCGCCCAGCGTATGTTGCTGACCTTCGGCGACCTGGTCCAGCCTGGCCATCCAGCCGCGTTTGGCCGTGTAACGGTGCGGGTTCACGCAGCAGTGGTCGATAGCCTCGCGCCACACGCGGGTGACCTGGGCCACGTAAGCGGGGCTGCGCTGGCGGCCTTCGATCTTGATGCCCTTCACGCCGATCTTGAGCAATTGGGGCAGCAGTTCGAGGGTGTTCAGGCTGGTCGGCTCCTCGACGGCGTAGTAGCTCTCGTCGCTACCGACATTGAAGCGGCCTTTGCACAGCGTTGGATATCCAGCCTTCTCGCCGTCCGCGTAGCGGTCGATCAGCACTCCGTTCAGGCGCGATTCGAGCCCCTGGGACGTTTGCTGCCATCGCACTGCCCGGGGCGGCGAACACACGCCCTGCGTATTGGGCGAATCGCCGGTGACATAGGAGGACAGGGCGCACCGGCCTTCGACCATGACGCACAGGCTGCCGAAGCCGAAGACTTCAATTTCCACGGACACCTTGTCGATCAGCTGCTGCACCTGCACCAGCGACAAGACCCGCGGCAGGATGGCACGCACGACGCCGAACTGCTCGCGGTAGAAATTGATCGCGTCGTAGTTGGTGGCTGAGCCTTGCACCGAGAGGTGCAGACGCAGGCCGGGATGACGGGCAACCGCATATTGCATCAGGCCGGGATCGGCCAGGATCACCGCATCGACACCCAGATCGACGGCCTTGTCCATGGCCGCCCGCCACAATCCGGGATTGGATGGCTGGGGATAGGTGTTGAGCGCCATGAACACCTTGCAGCCGCGCTGGTGCGCATATTGGATTCCATTGGCGATGGCGCCCTCGTCGAAATTCAGTCCGGCAAAGTTGCGGGCGTTGGTGGCATCGCGCAGCCCGAGGTAGACGCAATTCGCGCCATTGTCGACAGCCGCCTTGAGCGCGGGCAGGCTGCCGGCGGGGCAAACCAGTTCGGGGCCTGCGAACGCGGCAGCTGGAGTCGATGTCATCAGGGAGCAGACCTTACGCGCGCGGGCGGCGATCGTCTTTGATCCTCGTCAAGCTTGCACGGGCGGCGCCTTTCGAGGCAACTAGCCGCCGACCGGGGTCGAGCGCCAGGTTCGGTACATTCAGGAACCGTTCAATGCTCACCCCGGCCCGCGCGCATTGGTGCCGTTGTAGCGGCCCGGCCGGTGGTTCACTGCAAGCACCAGGTTGAGAACGACGACCGCGAGCAGGGAGGAGGCTGTGCGGGCAAGGTCGCCCACCAGCAGGCCACCGCCCAGGAGAATCGCCCCATCCAGCAGCATTTGCACCTTCCCAACGCTCCAGCCGAGCTTGTCGTGCAGGTAAAGCACGACGACATTGACCCCGCCCAGGCTCGCGCGATGCCGGAACAACACCAGCATCCCCATACCGGCGAGCAGCCCTCCGAGGATTGCTGCAAGGACCGGGGACAGATGCGCGAAGGCGATGCCTTTCGGCAGCAGGTGCACGAACAGCGCCGCGAGCGCGACGGCCGCCAGCGTCTTCAGCGTGAATTCGCGTCCCATGCGCAGGCATGCCAGTGCATAGAACGGCGTGTTGATGACCAGCATGGCAAGCGACAGATCCAGGCCGGTCGCGTAATTCAGCAGCAGTGCCAGTCCCACCGTGCCACCGGCGAGCAGCCCGGCCTGGCCGAGCAGCACGATGCCCAGTGCGGCCAGCAAGGAACCTGTCAACAGCGCCTGGAGATCCTCGTAGGCGCGATGGCCTGCTGCGCCAGCACGCGCCGGGAGCGGCTGCGAAGCCAGTGGGACGAATCCTTTCACGTCACGCCGTCTCGGCGGGGATGGTGAGCAGGTCCCTGGAGATATGGTCGATCACTTTCAACGCCTGCTCCGGGTCGAAATCAGAGCGCAAGAGCCGGCGGACGCCGTACTGCTGGAGCTGGTAGTAGCGCGCCATCGGGATTGCGTGGCGCTCGAGACAATGGCGCACGCAGGCCAGCGCGCAGCCATCGAGTCCGATCACGGGCCGGCTGGACTTCGCGACCCGCAGCAGCTGCGGCACGTCTCCGCCCACCCCCGCGATGCAGGACATCTCGGCCAGGCCGATGCGATCCAGCCGGACGGCGACGTGGTTCGCCAGTTGCGCCGCGCTGGAACAGCCGGAGCACGAATAGACGAGGGGAAAGTCCGGATCGATCATGGTCAGTGGAACGCGGGTTGCCGGCCCCATTCGCGCGCCGACTGGCACGAAGTGCAGCAGGATGTCGCGGGCATGGCGGCCAGGCGGCGCCAGTCGATAGCCTGCCCGCAGTCCAGGCAGAAGCCATAGCTGTGATCCAGCAGGCGACGCCGGGCGGCGAGCACCTGCTCGAGCTCGTGCGCCGCATGCTCGGCCTGGGCCTCATCGACCACGGCCAGGGATTCCTGCGCCGCAAGGTCCTTGAAATCGCTGACATCCAGCGCCGCGCCTGCGGAATCGATCTGGGCCTCACGGGCTCCCAGCAGGGCGCAAAGCTCCTGCTCGCGCTGGACCAGGACCCGGTCGAATTCAGCGGCCCTTTTGCTGTCGTCTCTGTTCATGGAAGACCTCCGGTTGAAACCTATTGTGGAAGCTCGAATTCTTCGCGTCGTTGACTCAAGTCAAATGCAGCGGCGACCGGTTGCTCCAGCATCGAGGCTGTCCTCAGCAACAGACCAGGCATCCCATGAGCAAGAGCATCGAAGGCGCCGGTGGATTTTGACCCGTCGCCCCGCGCCACCTTGTGGCGCGAACGCGTTGAAACCTTCAGCGAGCGCTACCTGCTGCCGCACAACGCCGCCTGGCAAAACTGCGCGAACCGGGGGGAACAGCCCGACTTCATGGAAGACCTGAAGTCCCTGGCCCGGGCGGAGGGCCTGTGGAACATGTGCTTGCCGCTGCTGCGCGAGGACGAACCGGGGACTCGCCTTTCCAACATCGACTATGCGGCTGTGGCCGAGGCGATGGGGCGCCTGCCCTGGTCGGCCGAGGTCTTCAACTGCAATGCGCCGGACAGCGGCAACATGGACCTGCTGCAGCGCCATGCGACGCCCGTCCAGCGCGAACAATGGCTCAATCCCCTGCTCGCCGGCGAGATCCGTTCGGCGTTCGCCATGTCGGAGCCGGATGTCGCGTCGTCCGATCCGACCAACCTGCAAACCTCCGTGCGCCGGGAGGGTGAGCAGCTGGTTCTGAACGGACGCAAGTGGTTCATCACCGGCGCCGCGCATCCGCAATGCCGGCTGCTGGTGGTGATGTGCCGCAACGACGACGCGGCGGGAGAGCCGGCCCGGCACGGCGCGCACAGCATGGTGCTGGTCCCTTTGCCCTCGGACGGCCTGCGCCTGGTGCGCAACATTTCGATCATGCACCACCTGTCGCCGGGCGGCCACAGCGAGATCCTGCTGCGCAACGTGCGCGTGCCGGCCGGCAATCTGCTGGGCACCTGGGGCGGGGGTTTCGCCATGGCCCAATCGCGCCTCGGACCGGGGCGTGTGCATCATTGCATGCGCAGCATCGGCCAATGCGAACTGGCGCTGGAACTTGCCTGCGACCGGGCGCTGGAGCGGCGCGCTTTCGGAAAGGTGCTTGCAGACCAGGCCAATGTCCAGGAGTGGATCGCCCAGTCGCGGCTGGAGATCGACCAGGCCCGGCTGCTGGTGCTGCGCGCCGCGTGGCTGCTCGACCAGGACGTGGACCCTGCCAAGATGCGATCGGCCGTCGCGGGCATCAAGGTGGTGGTCGCACGGTTGCAAACGCAAGTGACCGATCGCGCGATGCAGATCTTCGGCGCGATGGGCCTGTCGCCCGATACCCCGCTGGCCTGGCTGTGGACCTGGGGCCGGGCGCTGCGGCTCATGGACGGGCCGGACGAAGTGCATCTGCGCACGGTGGCGCGTCACGAGCTGGCTGCGGCGCGCGAGCGCGGAGGCGCTTCGGCCGCCTACTTCACGACCCCCGAGCAGCTGGAGGCGCCGGTCAGGATTCGCTAGGGGATCGCATTGGTTGGCGCAGGTTGTCCGGGCCGTCGTACGCCAAGGGTGACGCTGCAGCACTCATCCGCAGGCTCCCAGATGCCCACATTCGCTGCACCAGTCGCAGCCGTCCTTGCGGATCATGGCGCAGGCGCCGCATTCCGGGCACTTGGCGCCGGTGTGGACTGGGGCGGGGGTGGTGGCGGCCTGGGCCGGGGACTGCACTGCCGGGACGCCGCTGCGCCGCGCGATGATGTTCTGGACCGCATAGGCAATGGCGGCGACCTGCGAATCATGCCACTGCGGCACCTGGGTTCCGTCGGCTTTCTGGTATGTTCCCAGCCGCACGGGCCCGCGGTCCCACGCGACCTTGCGCATATCGGCGAGGGCCCGGTCCAGAAAGCCCCCACGCGCCGCCAGCGACAGCAGCCGCATGCTGGCGGTGATCCATTCCTGGGATTCGCCGCTCTGGCCGACAGGCATGAAGAATTCGACAGCACGCTCGCGGCCGTCGGCAAGCGGCAGGAACGACACCACCAGGTACAGCGCCTGCCGTCCCTGCTGGGTCCAGTATTCGATTTTTTCCGCCACGGCGGGCAGCACACCCTTCGGCCGGCTTGCGATCACTGCGCGCATCGGGTCCGGCTGCGCGGGTGCTGCTTCAGCCTTCACGGTGCCCGTTTCGAGCATCGAACCGATGATGCTGTTGGGCCGGTATGTCGCCAATCCTTTCAGGCCCGCACGCCAGGCCTGCTGGTACAGCAGCTGGAAATCTTCGAACGGGTACGCGGCCGGCACGTTGACTGTCTTCGAAATCGCCGTGTCCACGAATGGCTGCACGGCTTCCATCATTGCGATGTGATCCGTGGCGCCCATCTCCAGCGCGGAGACGAAGTAGCTCGGTAATTTCGCCACGTCGCCGCCGAGTGCGCCGTACAGACGCCAAGCATGGTCTTCCACACTGTATTCCCGTGTGCTGCCGTCGGCCTCGCGTTTCTTGCGGCGGTAGGTCCAGGAGAAGGACGGCTCGATCCCGCTCGAGGCGTTGTCCGCGAAGGCCAGGCTGACAGTGCCGGTGGGTGCGATTGACAGCAGGTGGCTGTTGCGGATTCCGTGGGCGCGGATCGCGTCGCGCAGGGGTTCGTCCAGTCTGCTGGCAAAGGTGCCCGGCTCTAAATAGCGTTGGGCGTCGAGCGCGGGGAACGCACCCTTCTCGCGCGCGAGCTCCACCGAGGCCGCGTAGGCGACGTCGCGCATGCAGCGCGCGATGCGCACGGCCATTGCGCGGCCGTGTTCATCGTCATAGCGCAGGCACAGCATGGTCAGCGTGTTTCCGAGCCCGGTGAAACCGACGCCGATGCGCCTCTTGGCGACTGCTTCCAGGCGCTGCTGGTCCAGCGGCCACCAGGTGATGTCGAGAACATTGTCCAGCGCGCGCACCTGCAACGCGACCGCTTGCGCGAACGCGTCGAAGTCGAACGCGGGCGTCCCGCCGAAGCCGAAGGGATGGCGCACGAACCGCGGCAGGATCACCGGCCCGAGGTCGCAGCAGCCATAGGGCGGCAGCGGCTGTTCGCCACAGGGGTTGGTGGCGGCGATCCGTTCGCACCAGCGCAGGTTGTTGTCGCGGTGGATGGTATCGGTGAACAGGACCCCCGGTTCGGCGAAATCGTACGCCGAGCGCATCACGATGTCCCAGAGCGCCTGGGCGGGCAGTGTCCGGTAGACCCAGAGTCCGTCGTCCCGCTGCAGCGCTCCCTTTGCGACCAGCTCCGGACCCGGCGCGGCGCGGTGCACCAGCGCCCAGTCCTGGCCGTTCTCCAGCGCTTGCATGAACGCGTCGGTGACGGCCAGCGACACGTTGAAGTTGTTCCAGCGGCCGGGTTTGCGTTTGGCGGTGATGAATTCGACGACGTCGGGGTGGTCGATGCGCAGCACCCCCATCTGCGCGCCGCGCCGTGCGCCGGCGCTTTCCACGGTGGCGCAGGAATGGTCGAACACGTCCATATAGCTGCAGGGTCCGGACGCGATGGACGCGGTCGCGCTGACCAGGGCACCACGCGGGCGGATGCGGGAGAAGTCGTAGCCGACCCCGCCACCGCGGCGCATCGTCTCCGCGGCTTCCCGCAAGGCCTCGTAGATGCCGGGGTAGCCCTCGTCGTCCTGACCCTGGATGCAATCGCCCACAGGCTGCACGAAGCAGTTGATCAGCGTCGCGGAGAGCGCGGTGCCGGCGGCGCTCATGATGCGTCCGGCGCCGATCGCGCCGGCCTGCAGGTTGACCAGGAACCGCTCTTCCCAAAGCGCGCGCTCGGCTTGCGGTTCGGCCGAGGCCAGCGACCGCGCGACCCGGCGGAACAGGTCCATCGAGGTCTCCTCGCCTGGCTTGAGGTATTTTTCGCGCAGCACGTCCAGGCTGATCTGCTGCGGCGCAAGCGTCAGCGCGAGAGTGACATCGCGCTTCACGCGGTGGCCTCGCCCAAGCCCGCGGGCAGGATACCGCCCAGCAACCACTGCATGAGGTCCAGCACGCTGCGAATCTGCGTGCCGAAGGGCAGGCGGCCGGCGCCCCGGAAGAACAGGCCCTGGTCGGTGTGGCCGTCCAGGGCGTGGCCAAGCGATTTGTCGATACAGAACTGGCCCCAGGTCCGGTTGCCGTCGCGCAGCCCGCAATGCGCCAGGCAATCGAACCACATATTGCAATGGGACTTCACGTGCGCATGCTGTTGCAGCTTGGGCTCCAGGCGCAGGTATTTCTCCAGCCAGGGCGTGCGGACCGCGCGTGCAGGCAGTCCGGCCACGCTGACGAACTCGACGATGTCTTCGGGCCTGGCCTCGGCCAGGATGCGCTTGAACTCGGGGTGCGCGTCGCACTCCTGGGTCACCGCAAACGGGGTGCCGAGCTGCACTGCCGCCGCGCCCAGGCCCTGCAGGCGCTGGATGTCGTCCAGGCTGGAGATGCCGCCCGCGGCGACCAGTGGAATACGATTTTCGATGCCCGCCGTCCGCAGGAATGCAAGCGCTTCCGGCAACACCACATCGAAGTCGAAGCGCCGGTCCCCCAGGTCGGCCACCTTCGCCGCTCCCAGGTGACCGCCCGCCAGGCGCGGATGCTCGATCACGATTGCGTCAGGCAACCGCCCCTTTTTCTCCCACTTGCGCACCACCAGCTGAACGCCGCGCGCATCGGAAAGGATGGGGACCAGCGCCGTCTTGGGGTATTGGCGCGCGAGCTCGGGCAGGTCCAGCGGCAGGCCGGCGCCCACCACCACCGCGTCGATCCCGCAAGCCAGAGCATGGCGCACGTAGGCTTCGTACTCGTTCACCGCCCGCATGACGTTGACGGCGATCAGCCCGCGGCCGCCACTGATCTCGCGCGCCTTGGCGATCTCGCGTGCCAGGGCTTCAAGATTGGCGGCGTCGATCAGTGCCTTGGCCTGCGGGCCTTCCAGGTCCGCTGTCCGTGCCATGAGGTCGGGATGGTGCCGGCGCAGGTCGACCGCCGAAATCGTTCCGACGCCACCATATCCCGCCACCGTACCGGCCAGCCTTCCGGCCGACACGCCCACGCCCATCCCGCCTTGCACCACGGGTAGCAGCGTCTTGCCTCCCAGCCCTAGCAGGCGCAAACCGGAATCGCGGGCGAGCAACGCCAGTCGCGCAGCCACGCCGGCCGTCTCACTCAAAATTGACTTGTCCATCGTGCTCCAGATCGGGTCGGTACTGGTCAGTGCCGCCGTTCAAGGCTAACCACCCCGCGTTCCGGCGAAGTTGACTCAGGTCAAGCCGATGTGCATTGGCGCAGTTGCGGACATTGGCACCAGACACCTTGACATGTGTCAAACGGCGACTGCCGATTGGTCCCTAGACTGGCGGGGACATCCTGCGCAAAGGCAAAAAATGACCACCGCAACTCTGGCTTCCGATGCGCCGCTGACCGGTTTTTCCGATTGCCACAGGGGGATCGTCTGCGGACTTCGCGCCTTCGCGAGCCTGCCGGAACTGGTGGCCGCGGCCTCGCGGGCGCGCACAGTGGCATCTGCCACGCTCCTGATCTTCGAGAATTCCGTGCTGCCGCACCATGCGGATGAAGAAAGCGGGTTGTTCCCGGCGGTTCTGCGCGGGGCCCGGCCAGGCGAAGAGTTGGCGCGGGCGCAAGCATTGATCGCCCGCCTCACGGCTGAACACCGGACGGTGGAGGCGCTGTGGAAAACGCTCAGGCCAGCCGTCCGGCGCGCCGCCGGCGGTGACGCTGCCGACCTGGACCCGGCCGCCGTCGCCGCCCTGGTTTGTGGCTACAACCGGCACGTGGCCTGCGAGGAACTGGAATTCCTGCCCCTGGCGGCCGAAATCGTGGGGCGCGATGCGAACCACATGGCGGCACTCGGCCTGTCGTTGCACCTGCGTCACGCCCCGCAGCCCATGGCTTACATCTGAGATCGTCTTACCGGTGGCCCGGCTGCTGATCCACGATCCGATGCAGCGCAGCCGGATCGAGAATCCGCAGGTGCCGTTGCCGCACTTCGATCACGCCATCCCCGGCGAATTTCGAGAAGGTCCGGCTCACTGTTTCCAGCTTCAGCCCGAGATAGCTGCCGATCTCCTCGCGTGTCATGCGAAGCACCAGCTCGGAGCGGGAGAAGCCACGGGCGTGCAGGCGCTGCATCAGGTTGAGCAGGAAAGCGGCCAGCCGCTCGTCGGCCCGCATGCCGCCCAGCAGCAGCATCACACCGTGCTCGCGCACGATCTCGCGGCTCATGATGCGGTGCACGTGGTGCTGCAGTGCTCCCACTTCCCGCGCGAGCTCGCCGATCCGCTCGAACGGCATCACGCACACCTCGGCGTCTTCCAGGGCAACGGCGTCGCACGCGTGGCGGTCGCTCACGATGCCGTCCAGTCCGATGATTTCCCCGGCCATCTGGAACCCGGTGACCTGGTCGCGTCCATCCGCCGCGGCCACGCAGGTCTTGAAAAACCCGGTCCGGATGGCGAACAGCGCCTTGAACGGCTCGCCGGAGCGAAACAGGCGCGAGCCGCGCTTGACCTTGATCCGCGCGGCCACGACACCGTCGACGCGCTCGAGTTCTTCGGGAGACAGGCCCACGGGCATGCACAGCTCGCGCAGGTTGCAGTTGGAACAGGCCACCTTGATCGCTTGCGCATCGATGGGCCGGGCCGGACAGTCGGATGGCATGCGACGCTCCGGCCCGGCTTGCACCGGCTTTGCCTGCTGGCAACTGCTCTTTTGATCCATGTCAAATTGTCGCGAGCGCTGCGCGCCAGGGCTTGACCCAGATCAAGTTGCGGGCGATCTGACAGAGGCAAAGTCGTGGCTCATCATCCCGGACCCCCACATGACTTCCGTGTCACCCGCGCTGCTGGACCGGTTCGCCATGGCCGGGCCGCGCTATACGTCCTACCCAAATGCCGACCGGTTTGTCGAGGCCTTTAACGCGGCTGACCTGGCACAAGCCCTGGCACAGCGCCGTGCCGGCCCAGCCGCGCTGGCGCAACGGCTCTCCCTTTACGTGCACATCCCCTTTTGCGAGTCGCTTTGCTACTACTGCTCCTGCAACAAGATCATCACCAGAAAACACCAGCGCGGCGCCGCTTACCTGGTCTCCCTGGCGCGCGAAGTCGAGCTCTACACGCTTCAAATCGGGGCCAGACAGCCGATCACCCAGCTTCACGTCGGGGGTGGGTCGCCCACGTTCCTTTCGGACGATGAGCTGACGGAACTGATGGGCATGCTCAGGCGAAGCTTCGAGATCGTGCCGGGAGGCGAGCATTCGATCGAGATCGACCCGCGCACGGTCGATTCCAGGCGGCTGAGCCACCTGGCCGATCTGGGATTCAACCGTATCAGCTTCGGTGTGCAGGACTTCGACCCGGACGTGCAGGAGGCCGTGCATCGGGTTCAGCCCGAAACGCAGGTGTTCTCGCTGATGGCTGCCGCGCGCCGGTGCGGCTTCGAGTCGGTCAATCTGGACCTGCTCTACGGCTTGCCGCTGCAGACGCCGGAATCGTTCGCGCGAACCCTCCAGCGCGTGGTCGAACTGCGGCCGGACCGGGTCGCGTTGTACGGCTACACGCATCTGCCCGATCGCTTCAGGCCGCAACGCCGGATTGATTGCGCCGACCTGCCCAGCGGTGCACAGAAACTGGCGATCCTGTCGCAGTCGCTGGGCACATTGCAGGAAGCGGGCTACGTCTACATCGGTATGGATCACTTTGCCCTGCAAGGCGATCCGCTGGCTGTGGCACAGCGGCAGGGGCGGCTACACCGGAGCTTTCAGGGCTATAGCACCC
>JANXVP010000186.1 GCA_025351615.1 Ramlibacter sp.
CGGCGGCGAGACCTACGTCCTGCCACTGGCTTGCGTGGTCGAATCCCGCAGCGTCGATCTCGCGGACCTCCACACGCTGCCGGGCCAGGGGGACACGCTGCGGGTCCGTGACGATTACCTTCCGGTGCTTCGGCTGGCAAAGCTCTTCCCCCCGAAAAATCCGAGGAGCGAAGCTTCTTGCATCGCGGTGATCGTGGAAACCGATGGTTGCGACGCAGCGCTGCTGGTGGACGAGCTGGTCGGACAGCAGCAAGTGGTGGTGAAGAGCCTGGAGGCCAATTTCCGGAAAGTGCCTGGCCTTGCGGGCGCGACGGTCATGGGCGATGGGTCGGTGGCGCTCATCCTGGACGTCGGGCATCTGGTGCGGCTGTCCGGCCTGAGCGGGGCGATGCTGCTTTAATGGGCCCCGACTTTGTCGGGCGCTCTGTTGTGTCAGACGCGTTGCGTGGTGAGTGGCGCAGGCGCAGTCATATCTCCGGCTCCGGACAGGATGTTGCTCGCACGCTGCGTGGGGGGCGGATGGCGGGCAAACGTTGAAGCCGGGCCGTGCGGAATCGAGGTGACTGACTTCAGTGCCGGATTCCCTGCGGCTTGCTTTCTCTCCTGAGTCACAGCTCCGACGATCCGCAATGCTGCCAGGTCACGTGCAAGGATTTCATCGGCCAAGCCAGTGCGACGGCGCAGGTCGCCGAAGCCCGCCGGCGCTGCCGCGAGTTCACGCACGATCATCAAATGCGAATCCTTGAACATCCATTGTCGAAGCTGCGGCGCTCTGCACCAGTAAATCAGGCCGGAGCGAAAGTATGTCGGCAACAGGTCCCGGGTGGTGCGCATCGCGTATTGCCACAGCACCTCCGGGAGGGGGGCCTGCACGAAATGGCCAGGAATCCCGTCTGCCAGTCCAGGGCGGCGCGCCCAGATTGCGTCTGCCAAGCGTCCGGGATCGGTGATCGGCAGGACGCCGATGCCATTGCGGCGGCTGATGACTGCCTGCAGGCGGCCGTCGATGCTGACGTGGTAGACCGTGGAGACCAAGTCGAGCCGCTGCTGCACGATTCTGGAAGCGAGCCAGAACCTGACTGCCATGGGGTGGAGCCAGCCAGTGAATTGCACCAGCATGGCGCGAATGCTTTCTGGTTTTTTTAGGTCGAACACGGGGTGACCCGGGAAGCCGGGAGGTGGGGCGGTTCCGGAAAACGCCAGTGGCCGGTCAGACGCATTGAGGTCAAGAAGGATGGGCCCGACCCCAGTCACGCCCGGGGAAATTTCCACCATCCCCCCCGGTCTGCCAACCGCGCGCTGGCCGCTGGCGAACATCGCGTCGGCCTCCGCAACCGAGGAGTGACGCCATGGGAGACCGAGACGAACCTGCTGGAGAGCCATCGTGAGAACTTCCTGCTCGGCAGGGCTGAAGCCCACGAGCGCAAGCCGCAGGGAAGGAAGTTCGATGGGTGCTGTTTCCATTCAGTTCGTGACTCATAGGGGTAACGTAAAGATACACTTAATGTAACGTGGGTGATACGAATTATCCGTAATCGGAGAGATTTCCTAACAGAAACACTGAAATTGAGGGCGTTATGTGCAGGAAATCACGCATATTGAGACTGAATGCAATGTAACAAAGAATAAGTATTGCAACAGGTTACATTCGGTGGCATCCTTCTCCCAAGCGAATTTTGGTTTCGTACTAAGGACAAAGATGACGCAATCGCAGGTACAACGCGCGAATTCCCTGACAGTCCGCCGGCCCAGCGCCGCAGAAGCTCAGGCCAATGAGTTCCTGACCTTCCGGCTGGGTGTCGAGAGTTACGGCATAGAAATCCTCAAGGTCCAGGAGATTCGCGGTTACGAAACTCCGACCGCGATAGCGAATGCGCCCGCATTTATTAAGGGCGTGATTAACTTGCGCGGCGTGATCGTCCCCATTCTCGACTTGCGCATCAAGTTCCAGCTGGAACGGGCCAGTTACGACGAATTCACGGTGGTGATCATCCTGAACGTCGCTGGGCGGGTGGTCGGCGGAGTGGTCGATTCAGTTTCCGACGTGCTAACACTCGCCGCGGACGCGATCCGGCCGACCCCGGAGTTCGCCTCGGACACCTTCGATACCAAATACATCATCGGGCTCGCGACCGTCGACGAGCGGATGCTGATCCTGCTGGACATTGAGAAGTTGATGACGGGTGCCGACATGGCGCTGGTCGACTCCGCAGTGCATTGATCCGGTGATCTCGAAGACCATCGACGTTCTCAGGCAATTCTTTCAACCACCCTCTGTAAGGAAAATCGATATGCGCAACCATCAATCCAATTCCTCGAGTGAAGGCCGCGCGGCCGCTCAATCCAGCGCCACCGGCACGTGGTTGCGCTCGCTCGGCGCCCCGGTCTTGGCAGCCGTCTGTTGCGCAACGCTGCTGCTTGCAAGCGGTTGCGCGCGTGACCCGCATCCGGCGGCGGTTGCCGCCCAGGCAGCGCCGTCCATGGCTGCACCGGGGAAAACTCATGTTCCCCATGAAATTCACCACATGTTTGAAACTGAAAAGAGAAACGCGGTGGTGGCCGAACTCCCGCCCCAGTTCTGAGTGCTGCACCAGCACGACGATCCGGGGCGATCGCTTGAATGAATGAATGAATGGGAAAGTCAAATCTTATGAAATCAATTACCGTCAAGCACATCGCCCTCGGGTTATTGCTCACTTTGAACGCTTCATTTTCGTTTGCCGAAAACGGCGTCAGCAAGACCGAGATTTTGCTGGGGCTCAGCAACGCCCAAAGCGGCCCCTCATCCGCGCTCGGCACCAATCTCCAGGATGGAGCCCTGGCCTACTTCAGCAAAGTGAACGCTGCCGGCGGCGTAAACGGCAGGAAGATCAGGCTGGTGAGCTATGACGACGGGTATGAGCCCGACCGTGCGGCAGCGATGACAAAAAAGCTGATCGAAGAGGACAAGGTCTTTGCGCTATTTGGATATGTCGGCACTCCTACGTCCACTGCGGCACTGCCACTGGCTTCCAAGTGGGGGGTACCCTACATCGCGCCATTTACAGGTGCAGAAATGCTGCGCAACCCTGTCAACAAAATTGTATTCAATGTCCGAGCGTCCTACTTTGATGAGACCGAAGCCATGGTGGAACGCCTTACCAAGGATCTCGGAATAAAGAAGATCGGCGTGTTTGTGCAGGACGACGCATACGGAGCCGCCGGCAGGGCTGGAGTGATGCGCGCGCTCATGAAGAGCGGCCTCGCCCTGTCTGGAGAGGGCAGATACAAACGCAACACAGTCGAGGTCGACTCGGCCGTTGAGTCGCTCAAGACGGCGGCACCCGAGGCGGTGGTGATGGTGGGGACGTACAAGGCATGCGCGGCGTTCCTGAAAAAGGCCAAAGCTTCCGGGTTCAACCCAAAATTCCTGAACCTGTCTTTCGTGGGAACGACTCAATTTATCAAGGAAGCGGGCAGCGACGGCGAGGGCGTCTACATCACGCAAGTTGTTCCTTCCCCCGACGACGCAGGTGTGTCATTCGTCAAACAGTACCAGGACGACATGAAATCCGCGGGAAAATCTATAACCGACTACACCAGTCTCGAGGGATACCTGGACGCGGTGGTGGTGGTCGAGGCGATCAAGCGCGCGGGGGCAGACTTGACCCGCGCATCGTTTCTGAGTGCGTTTGAATCTCTCAATGCCGACTTTGGGGGAGTGAAGGTCGAATACAGCCGCTCCAGCCACCA
>JANXVP010000196.1 GCA_025351615.1 Ramlibacter sp.
AGAAGTACGACAGGCGCTTGAGCGACTCCACCATGCTGCGGCTGTCGTCCATCACGATCACCGCGCCCGAGCCCAGCATCGAGCCGGCCTTGGCGAGGGAGTCGTAGTCCATCGTGCACTCCATCATGATGTGCGCGGGCAACACAGGCGCCGACGAGCCGCCGGGGATCACTGCCTTGAGGGTGCGCCCCTTGCGGACGCCGCCGGCGAGTTCCAGCAGTTTGCTGAACGGCGTTCCCAGCGGAATCTCGTAGTTGCCCGGCCACTCGACGTCACCCGAGACCGAATAGATTTTGGTGCCGCCGTTGTTCGGTTTGCCGACCGCAAGGAAGGCCTGGCCGCCGTTGCGGATGATCCACGGCACCGCGGCGAAGGTTTCGGTGTTGTTGATGGTCGTCGGCTTGCCGTACAGGCCGAAGCTGGCGGGGAACGGCGGCTTGAAGCGCGGCTGCCCCTTCTTGCCCTCCAGCGATTCGAGCAGCGCCGTCTCCTCGCCGCAAATGTAGGCGCCGAAGCCGTGCGAGGCATGCAGCTGGAACGAGAAATTCGAGCCGAGGATCCGCTCGCCGAGATAGCCGGCCGCTCTCGCCTCTTGCAGTGCTTCCTCGAAGCGCTCGTAGGTCTGGAAGATCTCGCCGTGGATGTAGTTGTAGCCGACGGTGATGCCCATCGCGTAGGCGGCGATGATCATGCCCTCGATCACCTGGTGCGGGTTGTACTGCAGCAGGTCGCGGTCCTTGCAAGTGCCCGGCTCGCCCTCGTCCGAATTGCAGACCAGGAATTTCTGGCCCGGAAACTGGCGCGGCATGAAGCTCCACTTGAGGCCGGTCGGAAAGCCGGCGCCGCCGCGGCCGCGCAGCGCCGATTCCTTGACGGTGGCGATCACCTGGTCCTGGGTCAATCCTTCGCCGAGAATCTTCCTCAGGGCAGCGTAGCCCTCGCGCGCCTCGTAGTCCTTGAGGCGCCAGTTGGTGCCGTCGAGATCCTTGTAGATCTGGGGACTGATGTGGCGGCCGTGAAAGCAGGTCTGCACGCCGGTGGCCTGGAACTGCGCCAGCACTTGTTGCGCGTTCATTGCGTGGCTCCCTTCAACCCGTCGATCAGCTGGTCGAGCTTGTCGTCGCTCATGAAGCTGCACATGGTGAAGTCGTTCACCAGCAAAACCGGCGAATCGGCGCAGGCGCCCAGGCATTCGCTTTGCTGCAGGGTGAACATGCCGTCGGCGGTGGTCTCGCCCATCCGGATGCCGAGCTTCTTCTCGAGGTGATGCAGCGCCCTGGCGCCATCGCGCAGCTGGCATGGCAGGTTGGTGCAGACGTTGAATTTGTAGCGGCCGACCGGCTGCTGGTTGTACATGTTGTAGAAGGTGGTGACTTCGTGCACCGCGATCGGCGGCATGCCGAGGTACTCGGCAACCAGCCTTTCGGCTTCGCCGCTGACCCAGCCCCATTCGGCCTGCACGATGGTCAGGCAGGCCATCACGGCGGACTGCTTCTGGTCGGCGGGGAATTTGGCAACTTCGCGCTCGAAGCGCTCGAGCATCGGGGCGGTCAGCACCGTCGAACCGCTGTGTCTGGCGTCTGCAATCATCGGTCGATCTCTCCGAACACGATGTCCATCGTGCCGATCACGGCGACGGCATCGGCAATCATGTGGCCGCGCGACATTTCGTCCATCGCGGCCAGGTGGGCGAACCCCGGCGGCCGGATCTTCATGCGATAGGGCTTGTTGGCGCCGTCGCTCACAATGTAGATTCCGAACTCGCCCTTGGGGTGTTCGACGGCCGCATAGGCCTCCCCTTCCGGCACGCGGAAGCCTTCGCTGAACAGCTTGAAATGGTGGATCAGCTCTTCCATGTTGGTCTTCATGGACTCGCGATCCGGCGCCGCCACCTTGTGGTTGTCGGTGATCACCGGGCCCGGGTTGACACGCAGCCAGTCGACACACTGCTTGATGATGCGGTTGGCCTCGCGCATCTCCTGCACGCGCACCAGGTAGCGGTCGTAACAGTCGCCGGTCCTGCCGACCGGAATGTCGAAGTCCATGTGCGCATAGACCTCGTACGGCTGCTTCTTGCGCAAGTCCCATTCGATGCCCGAGCCGCGCAGCATCGGACCGGTGAAGCCGAGATTGAGCGCCCGCTCGGGCGTCACCACGCCAATGCCGACGGTGCGCTGCTTCCAGATCCGGTTTTCGGTGAGCAGCGTCTCGTACTCGTCGACGTAGTGCGGAAAGCGCCTGGTGAAATCCTCGATGAAGTCGAGCAGGGTCCCGCTGCGGTTCTCGTTGAGGCGGTTGATGGCGCGCTGGTTCTTAATCTTGCTGACCTTGTATTGCGGCATGGTGTCGGGCAGGTCCCGGTAAACGCCGCCGGGCCGGAAGTAGGCCGCGTGCATGCGGGCACCTGAAACCGCCTCGTACATGTCCAGCAAGTCTTCCCGCTCGCGGAAGCAATAGATCAGAATGTTCATCGCGCCGCAGTCCAGGCCATGCGCGCCCAGCCACAGCAGGTGGTTCAGCAGGCGCGTGATCTCGGAGAACATGACGCGGATGTATTGCGCGCGGATCGGCACGTCCAGCTCCATCAGCTTCTCGATCGCCAGGCAATAGGCGTGCTCGTTGCACATCATCGAGACGTAGTCCAGCCGGTCCATGTAGGGCAGCGCCTGGATGTAGGTCTTGGTCTCGGCCAGTTTCTCGGTGGCGCGGTGCAGCAGGCCGATGTGCGGATCGGCGCGCTGGATCACTTCGCCGTCCAGCTCGAGGACCAGCCGCAACACGCCGTGCGCGGCCGGGTGCTGGGGCCCGAAATTCAGGGTGTAGTTCTTGATTTCTGCCATGGCTGCTAGCGCCGCTCGCCGTAGTTTTCTTCGCGGATGATGCGCGGCGTGATCTCGCGCGGCTCGATGCTCACCGGCTGGTAGATGACGCGCTTGCGCTCGACGTCGTAGATCATCTCGACGTGGCCGGACACCGGAAAGTCCTTGCGAAACGGGTGGCCGATGAAGCCGTAGTCGGTGAGGATGCGGCGCAGGTCGTTGTGGCCTTCGAAGACGATGCCGTAGAGGTCGAAAGCCTCGCGCTCGAACCAGTTGGCCGAGCTCCAAATGCCGCTGACCGAATCCACCACCGGCAGGTCGTCGTCGGGCGCGAACACCTTCAGGCGCACGCGCTGGTTCAGGCTGACCGACAGCAGGTGCGAGACGATGCAATAGCGCTGGCCATCCCAGCCGCTCTCGCGGTAATCCGAATAGTCGACGCCGCACAGGTCGAGCAGCTGCTCGAACCGGCAGCCGGGCGCATCCCGCAGCAGGGTGGCCGCCTTGAGGTAATCGGCAGACGCCACCTGCACGGTGATCTCGCCGAGCCGGAGATCGACGCGCCTGGCGAGCGCCCCGAGGGTGGTCTCGATGTGCCCGCGAAGCGCTGGCAGGTCGACGGCGAAGGCAGTGGTGGTGGGCATGGAGCGTCAGGCCCTGGCGATGGTCTGGGTGCGCCGGATCTTTTGCTGCAGCTGGATGATTCCGTACAGCAGCGCCTCCGCGGTCGGCGGGCAGCCGGGAACGTACACGTCGACGGGAACGATCCGGTCGCAGCCGCGCACCACCGAGTAGCTGTAGTGGTAGTAGCCGCCGCCATTGGCGCACGAGCCCATTGACAGCACCCAGCGCGGCTCGGGCATCTGGTCGTAGACCTTGCGCAGCGCCGGCGCCATCTTGTTGCACAGCGTGCCGGCCACGATCATCAGGTCGGACTGGCGCGGGCTGGGACGAAACAGCATGCCGAAGCGGTCGATGTCATAGCGGGCCGCACCCGCATGCATCATCTCCACGGCGCAGCAGGCCAGGCCGAACGTCATCGGCCACAGCGAGCCGGTCTTGGCCCAGTTGAGGACAGTGTCCACGGTCGTCGTGACCATGCCCTTGTCGAGAATGCCGTTGTTAGCCATTGAAATCAGTCCTTGCGGTGCCGCCGGGGTTCACTCCCAGTCGAGCGCACCCTTTTTCCACTCGTACACAAAGCCCACCACCAGGATGGCCAGAAAAACCATCATCGACCAGAAGCCCACGGCCCCGATTTCCTTGAGCGCCACGGCCCACGGAAAGAGAAAGGCGATCTCTAGGTCGAACAAGATGAAGAGAATGGCGACGAGGTAATAGCGCACGTCGAACTTCATGCGCGCATCTCCGAAGGCCTCGAAGCCGCACTCGTAGGGGGAATTTTTTGCGGCGTCGGGCTTGTGGAAGCCGGTTGCGCTGCTGATCAGATGGCCCATCACCTGCGGCAGGATGCCGACACCCACGCCGACCAGAATGAACAGGAAGACGGGGAGGTACTGGTCGAGATTCATCTTGGCGCTCTGATCACCGCTTCAAGCCTCAGCGTGATGCCCATGGCCTGTTTTTCTATGGTGCCGTCGGCGAGACTCGAACTCGCACAGCTTTCGCCACTACCCCCTCAAGATAGCGTGTCTACCAATTTCACCACGACGGCGGTTTTTTATTGCCCGAACATGCATGAGGAACCTGTTACCAGTGAGCTTTCCGGGCAACTAGGAGTTTACCCTGAACACGCATCATCCCCGCTTGCGCAAGATCAAATTGCACCGCTACTTCGTCGGAATCTGAGCCGCGCCTGACGCAGGCGTGGCGGGCGGCAACACGACGCTGCTCGCAGCAGCTGCGGGCGTCGTGGTGCCGGGGATGGTGGCGGCACCGGACACGGCTGGCGCCGCAACCGCAGCGGGAGCGCCCGCGCGCTCGAGCACGCTGCCCGAATCGGCGGGACGCAGGTTGCCGAAATAAGCCAGCGCCAGGGTGCACACGAAGAACACACCGGCCAGCACCGCCGTCGTGCGTGACAGGAAGTTCGCGCTGCCGCTGGCGCCGAACAGGCTGCCGGAACTGCCGCTGCCGAACGCCGCGCCCATGTCGGCGCCCTTGCCGTGCTGAATCAGGATCAGGCCGATCATGCCCAGCGCCGTGAGCATCTGCACGGCCAGGACGATGGTGAGAAACACATGCATTCGATGACTCCAGGTTTTGTCGCTGTTCAGGCGCGCGCAGTCTGCGCCGCGCCGATGATTTGTAGAAAGTCCTGCGCCTTGAGCGACGCGCCGCCGATCAGGCCGCCATCGATGTCCGGCTGGACCAGCAGGCTGGCCGCGGTCGCAGCGTTCATGCTGCCGCCGTAAAGGATATTCACCCGGTCCGCGTGGCCGCTGGCAGCCTGCAGTTGCGCCCGCAGCAGCGCATGCACCTGCTGCGCCTGCTCCGGCGTGGCGGTCTGGCCCGTGCCGATGGCCCACACCGGCTCGTAGGCCACCGCGATTTCGCTGATGCAGTGACCGTTGGTGTGGATCACCGCCGCCAGCTGGCGCTTGACCACTTCCCCGGTCCTGCCGGCCTGGCGTTCGGCCAGAGTCTCACCCACGCAGACGATGGGGGTGATGCCGTGTGCCAGCACCAACCTGGCCTTGTCGGCGACGACAGCGTCGGCCTCACCGTGGTGCTGGCGCCGCTCCGAATGGCCGACGATGCAAAAGCGCACGCCGAATTCCTTGAGCATCGCCGCCGAGACTTCGCCTGTGTAAGCGCCCTGCTCGTGCTGCGACACATCCTGCGCGCCGAGCAGCAGCGCGCAGCAGTGCCGCAATATCTGCAACTGCGCCAGGTACGGCGCCGGCACACAGACTGCAACAGTGCAATCGGCCCCGGCCATCCCGGCGATGACGGCGCGCACCAGAGCATCGTTGGCCGCGATGCTGCCGTTCATCTTCCAGTTGCCAGCGATCAGCTTCTTCTTTGACATCGGTCGCTTTTCGCCGCTCACCAGGTCAACACGATCTTGCCGATGTGCTGGTTCGATTCCATCAGCGTGTGGGCCTGCGCCGCCTGCGCCGCCGGGAAGGTCTTGAAGATCACCGGCTTGATGGCGCCGCGCTCCAGCAGCGGCCAGACGTTCTTTTTCAGTTGCTGCGCGATGGCGGCCTTGAATGCCACCGGTCGCGGCCGCAGCGTCGAGCCGGTGATCACCAGCCGCTTGCGCAGCACCATGCCGGCGTTGAATTCGGCCTTGACGCCGCCCTGTACAGCGATGATTGCGAGCCGCCCGTCTTCCGCCAGGCACTCGATCTCGCGCGCGACGTAGCTGCCCGCGACCATGTCGAGAATGACGTTGACGCCGGCCCCGCCGGTCAGGTTTTTCACCTCGGCGACAAAATCCTGTGTCTTGTAATTGATCGCATGGCCGGCCCCGAGCTTCACGCAGGCCTGGCACTTTTCATCGCTGCCGGCCGTTGCGATGACGGTGGCGCCAAGCGCCTTCGCGATCTGGATGGCGGTGACCCCGATGCCGCTGGTGCCGCCTTGCACCAGCAGCGTCTCGCCCGCCTGCAGCTTGACGCGGTCGAACACGTTACTCCACACGGTGAAGAAGGTTTCAGGCAACGAGGCTGCTTCGATGTCGCTCATGCCCTGCGGGGTCGGCAGGCATTGGCCCACCGGCGCCACGCAGAGCTGCGCATAGCCGCCGCCCGCCACCAGGGCGCAGACCCGGTCGCCTTTTTTCAGGCCGGCCTGCGCCATGGCCTGCGCATCGCCATCGACGATGACGCCTGCCACTTCGAGGCCTGGCAGGTCCGAGGCGCCGGGCGGAACCGGGTAGTTGCCGGTGCGCTGCAGCACGTCGGGGCGGTTGATGCCGCTTGCCGCAACGCGAATCAGCAATTCTCCGGCACCGGCCACCGGGTCGGGGCGCTCGCCCAGACGCAGGACGTCGGGCGCGCCATAGGAAGTGATTTCAACAGCTTTCATGATGTCTCCGGCCTTGGTCCGGCGCCGCACGGGCGCCGGCTGCTCTCACGACGAGAGCGATCACCCCTGGTCGTCGACCGGGGTCTGCTGCTGCGGCTCGCGCTGCTCGCGCGGCTGTTGCTCGCGCGGCTGCTGGTCGCCGCGGCCATCGCGGCCCTGCTCGCCCCGGCCTTGCTGATCGCCGCGGAACTGCTGGTCACGTGCTTGCTGTTCGCCCCGATTCTGCTGGCCGTCCCGCGGCTGCTGGTCGCCGCGGAACTGCTGCTCACGTGGACCGCGGTCGTCGCGCGGCGGGCGCTGGTCCCGCTGCTCGCGCTGCTGGTCCGGCGCCATCGCCGGGCGGTCCAGCAAGGCCTTCATCGACAGCTTCACGCGGCCCTTCTCGTCGGTCTCGAGCACCTTGACCTTGACGATCTGGCCTTCGCTCAGGTAATCAGTGACCTTCTCGACCCGCTCGTGCGCGATCTGGCTGATGTGCAGCAGGCCGTCCTTGCCTGGCAGCAGGTTGACCAGCGCGCCGAAGTCCAGGATCTTGGTGATCGCGCCTTCGTACACCTTGCCGATTTCGACTTCGGCCGTGATCTGCTCGATGCGCTTCTTGGCGACCTCGGCCTTCTCGTTGTCGGTGGCGGCGATGGTGATGGTGCCGTCTTCCTCGATGTTGATCTGGCAGCCGGTCTCTTCGGTCAGCGCACGGATGACAGCGCCGCCCTTGCCGATCACGTCGCGGATCTTCTCGGGGTTGATCTTCATGGTGTAAAGCTTGGGCGCGAAAGTCGAGACCTCGCTCTTGGCTTCGCCCATGGCTTCCTGCATCTTGCCCAGGATGTGCATGCGCGCTTCCTTGGCCTGGGCCAGTGCGACCTGCATGATCTCGCGGGTGATGCCCTGGATCTTGATGTCCATCTGCAGCGCAGTGATACCGTTGGTGGTGCCGGCCACCTTGAAGTCCATGTCGCCGAGGTGGTCCTCGTCGCCCAGGATGTCGGTCAGCACGGCGAAGCGGTTGCCGTCCTTGATCAGGCCCATGGCGATGCCGGCGACGTGCGCCTTCATCGGCACGCCGGCGTCCATCAGCGACAGGCAGCCGCCGCAGACCGACGCCATCGACGACGAGCCGTTGGATTCGGTGATCTCGGAGACCACGCGCATCGTGTACGGGAATTCTTCCTTGGTCGGCAGCACGCCCAGCAAGGCGCGCTTGGCGAGGCGGCCGTGGCCGACTTCGCGGCGCTTGGTCGATCCCATGCGGCCCACTTCGCCGGTGGCGAAGGGAGGCATGTTGTAGTGGAACATGAAGCGGTCCTCATATTCGCCCATCAGCGCGTCGATGCGCTGCGAATCGCGCTCGGTGCCCAGCGTGGTGATGACCAGCGCCTGGGTTTCACCACGCGTGAACAGCGCCGAACCATGGGTGCGGGGCAACGCGCCGGTGCGGATCTCGATCGGGCGCACGGTGCGCGTGTCGCGGCCGTCGATGCGCGGCTCGCCCGAAAGGATCTGGCTGCGCACAATGCGCGCTTCGATCTCGAACAGCACGTTTTCGAGGTTGACCTTGTCGAACTCGACGTTGTCGCCCTTCAGCGCGGCCATCGTCGCCGCCGTCACGTCACGCGTGGCG
>JANXVP010000230.1 GCA_025351615.1 Ramlibacter sp.
TGTGGGGATTGATTTGCCCCAGCCGAATCCGCCAACCCCGGGCTTTGCCATGATTCCGTGGGTGGACGAGCACATTCCCGAAGGCCACCGCATGCGGTCGGGGCTCGATTACGTCCTGGTCAGCTACTACGACGACCAGAACGCAGGCCATCAGCTCACCCAGCCCGAAATGGACGCGATGTTCACCGCGCTGGCCCGCCGTTTCCCCAACGCCAGGCTCGGATTGGGCGAATTCGGCTGGGGCAAATCAATCCCCACAGCCGACGTCGAGCGGGCGGCGCTGATCCGGCGCTTTTATGGCTACCGGGTGCCCTCGGTTCCGAGCTACATCGGCGGGGGCTTCTACTGGCACTTTCGGCAAACCATGGCGCCCAGGTCCAGGCCTGACTGGACGTTGCTCAACGAAGCGATGCAATCGCTTCCCTGACCTGCCTGGCTTACTGGCGGACCACGTCCACGCCCTGCGGCGGCTTGAAGTTGAAGCTGTCCGCCGGGATCTGCGCATTGACCTCGAGCTTGCTGAAACTGATCACCGAGCGCTGGCCGAAGCTGTCCAGGATGTCCAGCGCCGCCAGCTCGTTGCCCCGGAAGCCGACCTTCACGTCGTGCAGCTGGCCGTCCTTGGCCCTGGGGGTCGCCTGGACCCACTGCAGGCCGTCGCGGTCGGCGATGGCTTCAATGTTGAAGTCCTTCTTCAGCGCGTTGAGGTCGGGCGACGACGCGATCAATGCGGCCGGCGTGGAGCCCAGCACCTGCGCCTGCTTGCGCGCCGTCACCTGGTTCAGGTCCACGTCATATAGCCACAGCGTCTGGCCTTCGGCCACGATGGTTTGTTCGAAGGGCTTGCGGTAGTTGAAGCGAAACCGGTTGGGACGCGAGAACTCGAAGGTGCCGGTCGAGGTCTTGCTGCGCGGCGCTTCGCCGTTCTTGCCGGGAGCCGCCACCACCTGGCTGAAGTCCGCGCGCCCGCTTTTGGCCGATTTCATGAAATTTTCCAGGCTTTCCATGCCGCCGGCCCACGTGAACTGCGCGCATAGCGCGATGGAAAGGGTCGCAAAGAGCTTTTTCATGGGGGTTGGGTCGCGCAACGCGCCCAAAGTTCGTTACGGATGGTTAGTCCGAGCGGGTCGGCACCAGGATCTCGCGCTGGCCGCTGCTGCTCATGGCGCTGACGAGACCGGCATTTTCCATGTCTTCCACCAGCCGCGCCGCCCGGTTGTAGCCGATCTTGAGATGCCTTTGCACCAAAGAGATGCTGGCCTTCTTGTTCTTGAGCACCACTTCGACAGCCTGGTCGTACATCGGGTCTTTTTCGCCGCCCGCATCGCCGCCGGGCAGGTCGCCATCTTCGCCGTCGACCGTGCCGCCTTCGAGCACGCCTTCGATGTAGTTCGGCTCGCCGCCTTGCTGCTTGAGATAGGCCACGACCCGGTGCACTTCTTCATCGCTGACAAAAGCGCCGTGAACCCGGACCGGCAGGCCCGTGCCGCTGGGCATGTACAGCATGTCGCCCATGCCGAGCAGCGCCTCCGCGCCCATCTGGTCGAGGATGGTGCGGCTGTCGATCTTGCTGGACACCTGGAAGGCGATCCGGGTCGGGATGTTGGCCTTGATCAGCCCGGTGATGACGTCCACGCTGGGACGCTGCGTGGCCAGGATCAGGTGGATGCCGGCGGCGCGCGCCTTCTGCGCGAGGCGGGCGATCAGTTCCTCGATCTTCTTGCCGACGACCATCATCAGGTCGGCCAGTTCGTCGATCACCACCACGATGTGCGGCAGCCGGTCCAGCGGCTCGGGACTGTCGGGCGTCAGGCTGAAGGGGTTGTAGATGAACTGCTCCCTGGCCCTGGCTTCGTCGATCTTGTGGTTGTAGCCGGCCAGGTTGCGCACGCCGAGCTTGCTCAGGAGCTTGTAGCGCCGCTCCATTTCGCCGACGCACCAGTTCAGCCCGTGGGCGGCCTGCCGCATGTCGGTGACCACGGGAGCCAGCAGGTGCGGGATGCCCTCGTACACCGACATCTCCAGCATCTTCGGGTCGATCATCAGCAGGCGCACGTCGCGGGCTTCGGCCTTGTACAGCAGCGACAGGATCATCGCGTTGATGCCCACAGATTTGCCCGAGCCGGTGGTGCCGGCGACCAGCACGTGCGGCATCTTGCCGAGGTCGACCACGATCGGGTTGCCGGTGATGTCCTTGCCCAGGCCCATCGTCAGCATCGATTTGGCTTCGTTGTAGACCTGGGAGCCGAGAATTTCAGACAGCCGGATCGACTGGCGCTTGGCGTTGGGCAACTCCAGCGCCCTGTAGTTCTTGCCGGGGATGGTTTCGACCACCCGGATCGACACCAGGCTGAGCGAGCGCGCGAGATCCTTGGCCAGGCCGACGATCTGCGAGCCCTTGACGCCGGTGGCCGGCTCGATTTCGTAGCGGGTGATCACCGGGCCGGGCTGCGCCAGCACCACGCGTACCTCGACGCCGAAGTCCTTGAGCTTTTTCTCGATCAGACGGCTGGTCATCTCCAGGGTTTCCGGGGCGACGGTTTCCTGGCGTCCCTGCGCCCCGTCGAGCAGGTCGACCTGCGGCAACTTCGAATCGGGCAGTTCGACGAAGAGCGGCTTCTGCTTTTCCTTGACCACGCGCGCACTCTTGGGAACGTCGATCGTCTCCGGTTCGATCAGGACCGGCAGTGGATGGTGTTCGACGATCTCCAGCCGCTCCTCGAGCAGGATTTCGTCGCGTTCGCGCGCCGCCTGCTGGCCGAAGGCGAGGTCTTGCGCAATCTCCCGCTTTTCGCGGCGCGAGTCGATGAAGCCGACGATGGCCGCGCCCACCCGCTCGGCCACATGGCTCCACGAGAACCGGAAGACCAGCGCCGAGCCCAGCACCACCAGAGCGATGCACACCAGGCCGGAGCCGGTGAAGCCCAGCCACTTCACCGCCATCGGTCCCGCCAGGTAACCGAGCGCGCCCCCCGCATGGTCCGGCAGCCGTCCCAGCCCTTCAAAGCGGTACAGGCGCGACCACTCGAGCGCCGTGCTCGCGGCCAGCAGCACCGCAAGTCCCAGCCAGAAAGCCAGCCGCGAGTGGGTGAAGCCGGCCGGCCTCGCATGCTCTTCGTCGCCCCCGCGCATCCAGCGGGCCAATGTGGAAAGCCAGGCGCGCACGCCGGCCGCCAGGCACCACCAGACGGAGAAGCCGAGCAGGAACAGGCTGCCGTCCGCGAGCCAGGCGCCGAAACGCCCGCCCCAGTTGCGCACCAGGGCGCCGCTGCCCGAAGTGGAAAAAGCCGGGTCGTCGATGGAGTAGCTCGCCAGCGCCAGCAGCCAGAACACCAGTGCGACGGCGCCGAAGAGCAGGCCGATTTCGTGCGCGAAGCGGCCGACGCCGCCGCGTTGCGGACCGCTGCCCGGGGTTGGATTGTTCAGCGTGTTGAGCGAGTAAGTCATGCAGTGGGTTGGAGCTTAACGCAGCAGAAAACCGTCGTCCGAGCAAAGGTCAGGGTCGTCATCCGCGCGGAGCCTGCCCCCGCGAAGACGGGGGGCGGGGATCCAGGGCATCCGGGAGCTCTGGGTTCCCGCCTCCGCGGGAATGACAAACTGTTCCCACTCCCCGCCTGCGAAGGGGGTGGGCTTCGCGAACGAGACGGATCTCAGCCAAGCGTTGTCAGCCGGTCCTTGATCAGCATCGAGCCGTCGGCACGGGTTTCGATG
>JANXVP010000274.1 GCA_025351615.1 Ramlibacter sp.
CCGGTGAAGGACCTGAAGGACCTGATGGCCTATGTGAAGCAGCATGCCGGCAAAGTGACGGCCGGTTACGGGTCGTCCAGCTCGCAGGTCAGCATCGCGATGCTCAACAAGCTGGGCGGCCTCGACACCCTGGCGGTCCCGTACAAGGGCATCCCGCTCGCCGTCAACGATGTGCTGGGCGGCACGCTGGACTACACCTTTGCCGACGTCGGCAACGCGCTGGCCCAGGTCAAGGGCGGCACGATGCGCGCGCTCGGCGTCACGTCGCCACAACGGTCGCCGCTGGCGCCGGATGTCCCCGCGATCGCCGAGATTCTGCCGGGCTTCGACATCACCGCGTGGTTCGCCATCGTCGGCCCGGCCGGAATGCCCAAAGACGTCGTGGACAAATTGAACGGGGCCACCACGCAAGCCCTGAAGACCTCAGAGATGAAGGACAAGCTGGCGCACATCGGCCTGTCGCCGATGCCGATGCCGCCGGCGCAGCTCAAGACCTTCATCGGCACGGAGGTCGTCAAGTGGACCCGGCTGGTGAAGGACGCCGGCGTCCAGCCGGAGTGACGCGATGAACAAAGTGATGTTGGTGACCGGGGCCAGCCGTGGAATCGGCGCGGAGATCGCCCTGCTGGCCGGCCGCAGCGGCTACAAGGTCGGCGTCAACTACCTGCGCAGGGAAGACGCGGCACTGGCGGTGGTGGCGCAGATCCGCGCTGCCGGCGGCGAGGCAGTGGCATTGCAGGCGGACGTCGGCCAGCAGGCCGAGGTCGCGGCCATGTTCAAGCGGCTCGACGACACCCTGGGCACGGTCGACGTGCTGGTGAACAACGCCGGCGTGCTGGCGATGTTCCGCGTCGACGCGGCTGACGAAACCAATGTGCTGGACGTGTTCCGCGCGAACGTGTTCAGTGC
Organism: Ramlibacter sp.; assembly: GCA_025351615.1. Lineage (GTDB taxonomy): Bacteria > Pseudomonadota > Gammaproteobacteria > Burkholderiales > Burkholderiaceae_C > Ramlibacter. The sequence goes on from JANXVP010000274.1 coordinate 910, forward strand.
CTTCTTCTGTTCGCGCGAGGCGATCCGCCGGATGTCGACCGTGCACGGCGGCAAAGGCGGAGTCATCGTCAATATGTCGTCGGTGGCGGCGCGGCTGGGCGGCCTTGGCGGCGGCAGCGCATACGCCGCATCCAAGGCCGCGATCGACACGTTCAACCTGGCGCTGGCCAAGGAAGTCGGCAGCGAAGGAATTCGCGTCAACGCCATCCGGCCCGGCCTCATCAGCACCGAGATCCATGCCGTCCAGGGCGGCATCGCCAAGATGGAGCAGATGGCAAAAATCGCTGTGCCATTGGGGCGCGCCGGCTCGCCCGCCGAAGTCGCGGAGGTGGCCCTGTGGCTCGCTTCCGACGCCGCCTCGTATGTCCATGGCAGCATCGTCGACGTGGCCGGCGGCCGCTGATCAAAAGATTCGAAGGAAATTCACCATGGCCCAGGTCCGCAAAGTCATCATCAGCTGCGCCGTCACCGGCTCGATCCACACGCCGTCGATGTCGCCCTTCCTGCCGGTCACGGCAAAAGAGATCGCCGACGCCGCCGTCGGTGCGGCCGAAGCCGGCGCCGCCATCGTGCACCTGCATGCGCGCAACCCGCAGGACGGCCGCCCGGACCAGACGCCGGCGGCCTTCCGCGCGTTCGTCGGCGACATCAGGGCGCGCTGCGACGCCGTGATCAACATCACCACCGGCGGCGCGCCGACCATGACCGTGGAAGAGCGCATGCAGCCGGCGCTGCAGCTCAAGCCCGAAGTTGCCTCGCTGAACATGGGTTCGATGAACTTCGGCCTGTTCCCGATGTTGCAGCGCTTCAAGGAGTTCAAGCATCCGTGGGAGCGCAGCTACCTGGAGGGCACCAAGGACCTGGTGTTCAAGAACACCTTTGCCGACATCGAGTTCGTGCTGAAGGAAGGAACTTCCAACGGCACGCGGTTCGAGTTCGAGTGCTACGACACCGCCCACCTGTACAACCTGGCGCACTTCCTTGACCGCAAGCTGGCGACGCCGCCCCTGTTCGTGCAGACCGTGTTCGGCATCCTGGGCGGCATCGGCACCCATCCGGACGACATCGGCCACCTCAAGCGCACGGCCGACCGGCTGTTCGGCAAGGACTACCTGTGGTCGGTGCTCGGCGCCGGCAGCGCGCAGATGAAGGTGGCCAGCATCGCGGCCTCACAAGGCGGCAATGTGCGCGTCGGCCTGGAGGATTCGTTGTGGGACGGCCCGGGCGCCCTAGCGAAGAGCAACGCCGACCAGGTTCGCCGCGTCCGCACCATCCTCGAAAACCTGGGCCTCTCGGTGGCGACACCGGCCGAGGCGCGGGCAATGTTGCAGCTCAAGGGGCGCAACGAAGTCGGCTTCTGACGGCGTTGTGGGCCGGTCAGGCTGACCGCCGCGCGCGCTTTTTTGCGGCCGTGGACTTGCGCGGAGCAATCCCCGCCATGGCGGACAGCACCTCGCTGACCGACGCCGTGTCCTGCAGCGCCAGGCCCTGGGCCATGGCGGCGCTGTAGATCGGGGCGCAGGCACTGAACAGCGGCGTCGGGCAGTGCACCGACTTCGCCATGTCGCCGATGGCCTGCATGTCTTTTTGCCAGACCTCGACTTTCATGGTGGCGGGGAGGTACTGCCGGTCGATCATGAAGGGCATGCGCAGCCGCATCACCCCCGTGCCGATCACCGGACTGGGGCCGAACAAGGCCAGCATGTCCCTGGGGTCCAGCCCCATCTTGCGCGCCAGGGCGACGCTCTCGGCGCAGGCGACGTTGTAGATGGCGACCAGGTGGTTGGCCGCGAATTTCATCTTGGTCCCGTTGCCGAAAATACCGACGTACGGGACGCTGTCCGTGAACACTGCCAGCAGCGGCGCCACCTGCTTGTACGCTGCCCTGCTGCCGCTGCAATAGATGGTCCAGGCGCGTTGCTCGAGGCGTTGCGCCGTGCCGCTGATCGGGCAATCGAGGACCGGCATGCCAACCCTGCGCAGGGCTGAAAGTGCGTTGGTCTTGTCCGCCAGCGGCAAGGTGCTGGTTTCGATCAGCACCGGAAGCCTGCGGCCAGCCGGACGTCCAGCCGCGGCAATGCTGGCCACCGTCGCCGCGAGGGCGCCGCTGGTGGCGAGCGACGAGATGACGGTGTCGGCGCGGGCCGCGACTTCGGCGGCGGACGCCACGGCCCGGCCACTCATCTTCCTGAGTCGCTGCATGCAGCCGCGGTCGGTGTCGTAGCCCACGACCGGGTGTCCTTGCCTGATCAACTCCTGCGCAATGGCGCTTCCCATGATGCCCAGACCGATCACGCCAACAGTCGATTTCATCAGGTGTTCTTTAAAGCGGCGCGGCTTCAGTCAGCCTTGATGTTGGCCGACTTGACGATCGCGCCCCACTTCCTGATCTCCGCCGAAATGTAGCTACCGAACTGCTCGGGGCTGTCGCCGACCGGGATCGCGCCCTGCTGGGTGAGCTTGTCCTCGACGTCCTTCTGTTTGAGGATCTCGACAATCTCCCGATTCAGGCGCACGACGATGTCCCGGGGCGTGTGAGCGGGCGCGATCATTCCGACCCAGGAATACGCCTCATAGCCGGCCACGCCGCTCTCCGCGATCGTCGGCACGTTGGGCAGGCTCGCGACCCGTGTCGAACTGCCGACCGCGATCGCGTTCAGCCTGCCCTGCTGCACGTAGCCGATGACGGACGGGATGCTGCTGAAAAGCACCTGCACCTGGCCGGCCAGCAGGTCGCTCACCGCGGGCCCCTGGCCGCGGTAGGGAACGTGCGTGATCTGGACCTTCGCCATCGCATTGAACAATTCACCCGCCAGGTGGCCCGAATTTCCGCTGCCTGGTGACGCGTAGAAAATCCTGCCGGGCTGCGCCCTGGCCAGCGCGATCAGCTCGGGGATGGTCCTGGCCTTCAGGCTGGGATGGGTCACCAGCAGCAGCGGGAACATCACCATGTTGGTGATCGGCGCGAAGTCGCGGACCGGGTCGTACGACAGGTTGTCGTACAGGCTGGGGTTCACCGCCATCGGACCGGCGGCCCCGACCCCGATGGTGTACCCATCGGGCGCGGCCTGCGCCAGCGCGTTCAAGCCGATGACGCCGTTGCCACCGCCCTTGTTGTCGATGATGACCGGCTGCCCGAGCCGCTCCGTCAGCTTCTGGCCGACGATCCGGGCGATGACGTCGTTGCCGCCGCCGGGCGGAAAGGGAACGATCAGGCGGATCGGCTTGCTGGGGTAGACCAGGGCTGCGGCGGTCGAAGCGGCCTGGGCGAGCGCATTGCCGGCGGCGAACAGCGCGACGATGAGCGCCAAACGCAGCGACCCTGCGGCGCGGCGGCGGATCGACATGGTCAGGCCCCCTTCTTCCGGGCTTTGGCCAATGCTGCATCGGCTCGCGCCCGGGCTGTTTTTTTCACTGCCTTGCGCGCCTGTTTTTCGGCCGCTTCGATCTCCGGCATCGCGGTGCGCATCACGTTGAAGGCATCGACGGCGGCCGGTCCGCCGCAATAGATGAAGGAATGCAGCAGCAGCTCGCGCAGCTCCACGGCAGTGCAGCCGTTGCGGACCGCGCCGCGCAGGTGCAGCCTGATTTCATGGGGCCGGTTCAGGGCGATGCACATCGCCAGCGTGAGCATGCTGCGGGTTTTCAGGGCCAGGCCCGGCCGGGTCCACACGCTACCCCAGGCGAACTCGGTCAACAGGTCCTGGAACGGCATCAGCAAGGGATCGGCGTTCTTCAGCGTCTGCTCGACGTAATCCGGACCCAGCACCTGCTTGCGCATGGCCAGGCCGGCTTCGTATGCTGCATTCTTCTTCATGGGGACTCCTGGATGGGGTGGGTTCGGCTTCGGCTCGCAACCAATCCAGCATAAGCGCTGGCGAGCGGGCCCAGCCAGGCTCCCGACCCGGGTTTTCCCCTGCGTGTGTTTGTCCAGATTGACGCGGCGAGCGGCTACTTCTTTTTCGCGGCCAATTCGCGCATGCGCTGGGCGATGAAGTCCCTGGGATTGGCTGCTGCGCCGCCGGGAAGCGCCGGCGACGGTGGCGCTTTCGTCGATTTCGTCGAGTTCGCGGTAGCGGCCGGAGGTTCCGGCGCCTGGCCTTCGGTCGCAGTGTCGCCCCCACTCGATGCCTGCGCCAGCCGAGCGATGGTCGCCCTCAGTGCGGCAGCCTTCGCCCGCCTCGCGGCTTTGTCGCTGTCGGTGGTCATGCGTGCATTTTAGACAGCATAGCTTGCTGCCGGGTCCGCTACCGGCCCTTCACGATCTGCGCGATCTGCAAGCGCCAGGCCTGTGCCTTGGCGTTGGTCGACTGCTCGGACGTTGCGGCGAGCGCGCTCTGCGTGCGCTGCTGTGCCGGGTCTGGCCGGCGCGCCTCGAAAGCCATCTGGGTCACGTCGTAGACCTGCCGGCGCAAGCTCTTGCCGGCCTTCACGGTGAACTTTCCGAGATCGCGGAATTTGGACTTGCTGCCGTCGAAAAACGTTTCCTGGAACCAGTGATCGGTCACCGGGTCGTGCCAGCTCAGGTAGCCGCCACGCAGCACCTGGCGCGGCGCCTTGATGGCGCCAGTGTGGCTGTACTGGTCCGCGGGATTGGCGACGGTGGAAAAATACTTGGGCGTGTAGAAGTCCGAGACGCTCACACCGTTGATCGAATAGGCGAACTGCGTCGCTTCGCTCGGATCGCAGGGTTCCACCAGGAATTCCACCCGCCCCTGGCCGGGCTTGGGCGACTGGCCAGCCGTGAGCCGGTTGCCGAACGGATCGACCAGCATTTCGATCAGCTCATGGCTGGCCGTCAGCGACCACCCGTCGGCGGCGTGCACGAGCGCGAACGGCTGCCCGGAATTGTCTTCATGGACGCCGGCAGCCCCCGGGGTGTTGATGTCGTCCCGGATGATGATGGGCCAGTAGCCCACGGGCACATCTTCCAGCGTCGCGAACGCGTCCACCGTGCTGTTGATGTCCCAGACCGGCCCGAGGTCGCGGATGGCCTGCTTCTGCAGCGCGGCGCTGACCCGGCCCAATTTCGAAAGAGGTGTCTGCTTGCTCTCCGACACCATCGCGACCTGGCGCAGCAACATATTGAGGCCCTCCGTTGTGCAGGAGCCTACTGTGCCGCGAAGACTCCCCCTCGCCATCCCCCATTCGGCTTAGCTGCTTTCCTTAGCGTCCAGACACCAGGAATCGCGGCGGCGTGCCGCCTGAAGCGGCGTGGCCTCTGGGCTTTGCCACCCGCTGCTACACCTTCTGCTGCGCCGCCTTCCGGTCGGCCACGACCTTCTGCGCGCTCGGCCGCTCCCCGATCCGCTTGATGTAATCCTTGTAGTCGACACCACCGGCGAGCAGCAGGTCTTCGCCGAAGATGGCCTTGCTCGCCATCCCGATCAGGGGCAGGCTGGCGAAGGCGGCGCAGTCAGCCTGGGTGAACGTGTCGCCTGCGACGTACGGCGCGAACTTTGCCAGTCGCTTGAAGGCGGCAATGTTGGCCGTCAGCTGCGCCTTGATCCGGTCGCGCTGCGGCTCGCCAAGGGCAGGCGCCTTGAAGAAGGCCGCGCCATACAGCTGGCGCGCAGCCATCTCCATATGCCAGTCGATGTAAGTGGTGAGCTCGCGCACTTTGGCTGCGGCGAAGGGATCGGCCGGCAGCAGCGGCGGCTGGGGCCAGCGGGCCTCGATGTAGTCCAGCATGGCCTGACTCTCGCACAGCGCGCCCTGCCCGGTTACCAGGAATGGGATCTTGCCCAGCGGCGAAGCGCCCAGCACCGCTTCGTCCTTGCTGCCGGTCGGCGTGTGGGCTTCCGAGAACGGCACCCCCTTCTCGAGCAGGGCCAGCTTGACCTTGTTGTAGTAGTTCGAAAGGGGGAAGCCGTGAAGGGTGATAGCCATGGGTGTCTCCTGGAAAACCCGGGGGGTCGGTGCAATGCGCCCGGGCCGCGATCGTACAGCCGCGAGGGCGTCATCTAAACTCGCCGCCATGGAATCGAACCGGCTCGAAGCCTTCAGCGATGGCGTGATCGCCGTGCTGATTACGATCATGGTGCTGGAGCTAAAGGTACCGCACGGCGCGGGCATGGACGCGCTCGCGCCCTTGTGGCCGGTGTTCCTGAGCTATGTGCTGAGTTTCGTTTACATCGGCATCTACTGGAACAACCACCACCACATGCTCAAGCTCGCCGAATCGATCAACGGCACTGTCCTGTGGGCCAACCTGCACCTGCTGTTCTGGCTGTCGCTGGTGCCCTTCACCACCGGCTGGATGGGCGAGAACCATTTCGAGCGGTGGCCGACGGTCCTCTATGGCTGCAACCTGCTGTTGTGCGCCGTGGCCTACAACGTGCTGCAGGCCTGCCTGATCCGCCACCAGGGTCCTGACTCCGCGTTGGCCAAGGCAGTGCGCAGCGACACCAAGGGCAAGATCTCCGTGGTCCTGTACGTCGTGGGCATCGCGGCCGCGTGGTTGCTCGCGCCCTGGACCGGCCTGGCGTTCTTCGTGGTGGTGGCGCTGATGTGGCTGGTGCCGGACCGGCGGATCGAAAAGGTGGTGGTGCAATGAGCAGGCGCAAGCGTGCCGGACTGGCGGTCGTCTTCCTGTGGTTCTTCATCGGCGGCATCGCGCATTTCGCGCTGACCGCAACCGAGATGCGCATCGTCCCGCCCTGGGTGCCGTGGCCGCGCGAGGCGGTGCTGGTGAGCGGCGTGTTCGAGCTGCTTGGGGCCGCCGGCCTGCTCTGGCTGCCCACCCGCCGGGTTGCCGGCTGGGGCCTGTTTGCGCTGACGCTGGCGGTGACGCCGGCGCACTTCTACATGCTGCAGCGGCCCGAGCTCTTCCCGTCCGTGCCCTACTGGGCGCTCGTGGCCCGCCTGCCGCTGCAGGTGGCGCTGCTGGCGCTGATCGCGTGGTGCACGGCACCTGCGCGCAACGCGGACTAAGGGACCGCGGCCAGCACCCACGGCGCGGCCAGCAGCGCGAGCATGCGGATGGCCGCAACCTCATCCACATGCCAGCGGGGCCGCGGGCCGAGCACATTGAACGTGGCGACAGAACGGCCGGCGCGGGCGATCGGGACGTTCACCACCGCATGCAGGTTCAGGGACGCAATCCGCGCATGGTCATCGAAGACCCTGGCCAGCGCCTCGGCGCCCTCCCCGACGAAGACACGGCCCTGCTCGAACAGCTGGCGGCTCCAGGGCGTGCGGGTCTTGGTCTTTTCGCCCCCCACCGGGTAGGCGACCGGCTCGGATGTCCAGAGCCGCCGCAGCCGGATCTCCCCCGGCGGATCCTGCGGCGTCGTCACGTCCAGATTCATCGTCAGCATGCCAGCCCCCAGCACCATGGCCCGGGCGCGCTCCAGCAAAGCAAAGGCCTGGTCCAGCGAGGCGGCTTGCGGCAAGCCGTCGCACAGCAGCTGGCACGCCGCCGAAGTCAGCACACCGGCCGGGCTACGGTCGCCCATGAACGCTGGCGCGGCGTCAATCAAGCTTGATGCCCAGTTCGTGAATGACCCTGGCGTAGCGCAGCGTGTCCCGCTTGAGCGTCTCGGCCAGCTGCTCGGGCGTGCTGCTGATGACATCGACGCCCATCGCCTCCATGCGCGAGCGCACCTCGGGCACGGCCAGTGCTTTGTTGATTTCAGCATTCAGCTTGCTGACCAGGTCCCTGGGCATGCCGGCCGGACCGAAGGCGGCGTACCAGACGCTCATCTCGCAACCCGGCAGGGTTTCGGCGACCGTGGGCACGTCCGGCAGCAGCGCCGAACGCTTCGGCTCGGTCACGGCGATCAAGCGCAGCTTGCCCGACTTGACGTGGGGCAGGGTTTGCGTACCCGCCGAAAAGAGCACTTGCGTCTGGTTGCCGACGGTGTCGAGCACCGCCGGAGCGCCGCCCTTGTAGGGCACGTGCAGCATCTCGATGCCGGCCGCCTTCTTGAACATCTCGGCGCTCAGGTGGTTGGTGGAGCCGCCGCCGGCCGAGGCATAGGCCAGCTTGCCCGGATTGGCCCTGGCGTAGGCGATCAACTCCTGCACGGTCTTCGCCGGCACCGACGGGTTGATCACCAGGGTGTTGATGACGTTGGCCACCAGCGCGATCGGGGTGAAATCGTCCGCGCCCTTGAACGGCATGTTGGGAATCAGCGCCGGGTTCATCGCGTGGGTGCTCATCGATCCGATCAGCAGCGTGTAGCCATCGGGCCTGGCCTTGGCGACAAGGAGCGAGCCGATGTTGCCGGAAGCGCCGGCCCGGTTCTCGACGATCACCGGCTGGCCCATCGAGCGGCTGAGCTGCTCTCCGATGGCGCGCGCCAGGATGTCGGTGGAGCCGCCGGCAGCCCAGGGAACGACCAGCGAGACCGGCTTGTCCGGGTACGCCGCCAGGGCCGCCGCCCCGACCAGCAGCGACGCTAGCGCCAGGCCGGCGCAACGCAGGTGTTTAAACATCTCGAACCCTTCTAAAACTGTTGCGAAAAATCGGCCGGCGCGCTCAGCGTCCGACGGCGTAGCCCTGCATGCCGCGCGGGTTGGCGGCGGCGCGCAGCACCAGCTGGCCGCGGCCGTTGCGCTCCCGCGTGCAGGCCGACAACCGGCCTTCCGACCACGGGTCGCCGACCTTCACAGCGTGACCGGCAGCCTGCAACTGCGCGATGGTCTCCGGCGCCAACCGCGATTCCACTTTCAAGGTGTTGAGCGTGGTCTGGTGCGGCCAGAACGAGCTTGGAAAATGCTCGACATGCCAGGCCGGAGCGTCGATGGCTTGCTGCAGGTTCATTCCATGCACCGCATGCCGCAGGAAGAAGGCGGTGGACCACTGGTCCTGCTGGTCGCCGCCGGGCGTGCCGAAGGCCATGAAGGGCTCGCCGTCACGCAACGCCATCGACGGCGACAGCGTGGTGCAAGGCGCGACCCGGGGCGTCAGCGTGTTCGGCAAGCCCTGGTCCAGCCATGTCATCTGCAGCCGGGTGCCGAGGGCGAAACCAAGCGCCGGAATGGCGGGGCTGGACGACAGCCACCCGCCCGACGGCGTGGCCGCAACCATGTTGCCGTGCCGGTCGATGACGTCGATGTGGCAGGTATCGCCGACGAAGATCTCGCGGTCCGCCCACT
>JANXVP010000271.1 GCA_025351615.1 Ramlibacter sp.
CCCTGGTCGCGACATTCACGGCGCTGCTGTGGATCCCCTACATCCTGGACCGCATCGGGGTCTGGGGCCTGATCGACGCCGTCGGTTATTCGGCCAACCCCAAGCCGCAAAGCCTGTGGGCCCAGCGGCTGATGCACGCGCATGCCAATGCGGTGGAGAACCTCGTGGTCTTCGCCGCCTTGGTGCTGACCGCAAATGCCGCCGGTGTCACCAGCGGTTCGATCGCCACGGCGGCCGTCGTCTATTTCTGGGCGCGTGTCGTGCATGCAATCGCATACACCTTCGGTGTTCCATGGGTGCGCACGCTGGCGTTCGCGGTCGGCTTCCTGTGCCAGGCCGTGATCGCATGGCAGATCCTGATGCGGTAGCAGCGGCGTCCCCGCAATAATCCGGTCATGGAAACCAAGTGGCTGGAAGATTTCGTGAGCCTGGCCGAGACCCACAGTTTCAGCCGCTCGGCGCTGTTGCGTCACGTCACCCAGCCCGCGTTCTCGCGCCGCATCCAGGCGCTGGAAGCGTGGGCCGGCGCCGACCTGGTGGACCGCAGCTCCTACCCGACCCGGCTGACTCCCGCGGGCGAGACGCTGTATGCCCAGTCGCTGGAGATGCTGCAGGCCCTGCAAAGCACCCGCGCCATGCTGCGCGGCCACTCGGCTGCGGGCCAGGACGTGATCGAATTCGCCGTGCCGCACACCCTGGCATTCACTTTCTTTCCGGCCTGGGTGTCGAGCCTGCGCGAGAAATTCGGACCGATCAAAAGTCGTTTGATCGCGCTCAATGTCCATGACGCGGTGATGCGGCTGGTGGAAGGCGGCTGCGACCTGCTCATCGCCTACCACCATGCATCGCAGCCGTTCCAGCTCGATTCCGACCGCTATGAGATGGTGACGCTCGGCGAAGAGGTCCTGTCGCCCTACTCCCGCGCCGATGCGCAGGGCGCGCCGATGTTCAGGATGCCGGGCAGCGCCAGCCAGCCGCTGCCTTACCTCGGCTACGCGCCGGGGGCTTACCTGGGCCGGGTGACTGAGCTGATCCTCAAGCAGTCCGGCACAGCCATTCACCTGGACCGGGTCTATGAAACCGACATGGCCGAGGGCCTGAAGGTGATGGCGCTGGAAGGGCACGGCATTGCCTTCCTGCCGCACAGCGCGGTGCGCAAGGAACTGCGAAGCAAAAAGCTGGTGAGCGCCGCGCCGCCCGGCATGGGCAGCATGGAAATGACGATGGAGGTGCGCGCCTACCGCGAAAAGCCGATCGGCCGCGAAGCGCCCAAGGGCACGGCGCAGGCGCTGTGGGCTTATCTCGCGGCGCAGGCCGGCGCAAAATGAAGGCATGACATCCTCCATCTTCCGCCTCGAGCACGATTTTCTCGGTGACAAGCAGATCCCCGCCGACGCCTATTGGGGCGTGCACACGGCGCGGGCAGTCGAGAACTTTCCCATCTCAGGCACCCGGATCTCGGCCATGCCGGACCTGATCGTGGCCTTCGGCCATGTGAAGAAGGCCGCCGCCCGGGCCAACGTCGAACTCGGCGCGCTGGACGAGAAGCGGCTGTTTGCGATCCTCTGGGCTTGCGACCAGCTGGTCGCGGGACGCTTCCACGACCAGTTCGTGGTCGATGTGATCCAGGGCGGGGCGGGCACCTCGACCAACATGAACGCCAACGAAGTCATCGCCAACCTGGCGCTGGAGCGGCTGGGGTTCGAGAAGGGCCGTTACGACGTGCTGCACCCGAACGACCACGTCAACGCCTCGCAGAGCACCAACGACGTGTATCCCACGGCTGTGCGGCTGGCGCTCTGGTCCGGCATCGACCGCCTGCTGGTGTCGATGGCCACGCTGCGCGCCGGCTTCGAAGCCAAGGCCACCGAGTTCGAGCGCGTTCTCAAGATCGGCCGCACCCAGCTGCAGGACGCCGTCCCCATGACCCTGGGCCAGGAATTTTCGACCTACGCGGTGATGCTCGAGGAAGACGAAGAGCGCTTGCGCGAGGCCAGGGCGCTGATCCAGGAGATCAATCTCGGCGCGACAGCCGTGGGCACCGGCATCAACGCGCCGCATGGTTACGCCGACTTGGCCTGCCGCCACCTGGCGCAGGAAAGCGGCATTCCGGTGGTGAAGGCAAAGAACCTGGTCGAGGCGACGCAGGACACCGGGGCGTTCGTGCAACTCTCGGGCGTTCTCAAGCGCGTGGCCACCAAGCTGTCCAAGACCTGCAACGACCTGAGGCTGCTGTCCAGCGGACCGCAGGCGGGCTTCGGCGACATCAAGCTGCCGGCAAGGCAGGCCGGCTCGTCGATCATGCCGGGCAAGGTCAACCCCGTGATCCCGGAGGTGATGAACCAGGTGGCTTTCGAGGTGATCGGCAACGACGTCACCGTGACCATGGCGTCCGAGGCCGGGCAACTGCAGCTCAATGCCTTCGAGCCTATCATGGGCTGGAGCCTGTTCAAGAGCATCGAGCATCTCTCCAACGCCTGCCTGACGTTGAAGGTCAATTGCGTGGACGGCATCGAGGCCAACCACGAGCTGCTGGCACGCCGCGTGCGCGAGTCGGTGACGCTGGTGACTGCGCTGAACCCGATCATCGGTTACGAAAAGGCGGCGCTGATCGCCAAAACGGCGATCGCTACCGGGCTGCCGATCGACGAAGTCGCCGAGTCGCTGGGCATCATGTCGCGGGCCCAGGTGGAGGCGCTGCTGGTTCCCGAAAAACTGACACAGCCTTTGAGACCGGAAATCTGAGGGCAGGGCGGGCACAAACAGCGCGTGCAAGCGCCCCCGAAAAGCGGATCTGGCGCGGCTTCAGGGTAATCCCGAAAGCCCGACGTCCTAGAATTTCGTTGTCCATTCACACACCGTTTCCCCACAGGAGTTATTCATGAAGAAGCATTTGTTGGCGTTTGCCATCGCTGCCGCGGCGGCGGGCGGGGCTTTTGCGCAGGCGGGCGACACCATCGCCAAGGTCAAGGCCTCGGGTGAAATCACCATGGGCGTGCGCGACTCCTCGGGCGCTCTGTCGTACACATTGGGCGACGGCAAGTACGCCGGCTTCCACTATGAGCTGTGCCAGCGCATCATCGCCAACCTGGACAAGGCCGTCGGCAAGAAGCTGACCGTCAAGTACCTGCCGGTCACGTCGCAAAACCGCATCCCGCTGGTGCAGAACGGCACCGTCGACATCGAGTGCGGCTCCACCACCAACAACGCAACCCGCCAGAAGGACGTCGCATTTGCACTGACCACCTACGTTGAAGAAGTGCGGATCGCCGTCAAGGCTAATTCGGGCATCACCTCGCTGGCCCAGCTCAATGGCAAGAAGATCGCCACCACCACCGGCACCACCTCGGTGCAGCTGCTGCGCAAGCACGAACGAGCGCAGAACGTGAATTTCAACGAAATCTTCGGCAAGGACCATGCCGAGAGCTTCCTGCTGCTCGAATCGGGACGGGCCGATGCGTTCGTGATGGACGGCCAGATCCTGGCCGGCAACATCGCGACCTCCAAGAGCCCCGCCGACTACAAGATCGTCGGCGAAGTCATCAGCGTCGAGCCGATTGCGATCATGCTGCGCAAGGATGATCCGGCCTTCAAGAAGGTGGCCGACGACACGTTGCGCGACATGATGAAAAGCGGCGAAATGGCCAAGGTTTATGACAAGTGGTTCGTGCAGCCGATTCCGCCGAAGGATACGCGCGTCGGCCTCCCCGTCAGTGAAGCCACCAAAAACGCCTGGGCCAACCCGAACGACAAGCCGCTGGAAGACTACTTGAAGAAGTAAGCGGCGCGCCGACACCCGCAACCCCGCCCCGCTCTTGCCCGGGCGGGGTTTCTGCTTTAAGGTTGCCGGCAATCGCGGCCGCCGGCTGCACCACCCTCAATCGCGGAGAAGACTTCAATGGCATCGGCATGGGATTGGCAGGTTTTCTGCAAGAGCACCACCGAAAGCACGGTGCTCGCGGGGTGCATGGGCAAGGATGGCGACATCACCTACCTGCAATGGATGTTCCACGCCTGGGGCTGGACGGTGTCGGTCGCCGCTTGCGCCTGGGTCATCGCCATCGTCATCGGCGCGCTGATGGGGACGCTCCGGACGCTTCCCGACAGCCCCTGGACCGTCCGCCTTGCCAATGCATGGGTGGAGCTGTTTCGCAATATCCCGATCCTGGTGCAGCTCTTTCTCTGGTACTTCGTGCTGCCCAAGCTGTTTCCGGCGATGCAGGCGATCCCCGGCTTTGTGCTCGTCATCTTTGCGCTCGGCTTTTTCACGTCCGCGCGGATCGCGGAGCAGGTGCGCGCCGGCATCCAGGCGCTGTCGCGCGGCCAGCGCTACGCGGGAATGGCTGTCGGCTTCACGACTGCGCAGACCTACCGCTATGTCCTGCTGCCAATGGCTGTGCGCATCATCCTGCCCCCCCTGACCAGCGAATCGATGAACCTGCTGAAGAATTCGTCCGTGGCGTTCGCCGTGTCGATCGCCGAGCTGACCATGTTCGCGATGCAGGCGGGCGAGGAAACGTCGCGCAACATCGAAATCTACCTTGCCGTGACCCTGCTCTACGCGCTGTCGGCTTTCGCAGTCAACCGGATCTTCGCGTTCATCGAGAAGAAGGTGCGGATTCCCGGCTACATTGCCGCCGGCGGCATCGGCGGGGGCCACTGACATGGGGTCCATCGACATCGGCTTCTTCAGCTGGGACGTGCTCAGCAAGTTCGTCCTCAACGGCTTCTATTTCAGCGTCACGCTTACCGTTGTCGCCACGCTCGGCGGCATCTTTTTCGGCACTGTGCTGGCGTTGATGCGCCTGTCCGGCCGCAAGCCCCTGATGTGGCCGGCGACCTTCTACGTCAACGGCATGCGCTCGATTCCACTGGTGATGGTGATCCTGTGGTTCTACCTGCTGGTGCCGGTTCTGATCGGCAAGCCGATCGGCGCCGAGTGGTCCGCCACCATCACCTTCGTCGCCTTCGAGTCGGCCTACTTCAGCGAAATCATGCGGGCCGGCATTCAGTCGATTCCGCGCGGCCAGGTGCACGCGGGTCAGGCGCTGGGCATGAGCTACGGCCAGAACATGCGGCTGGTGGTGCTGCCCCAGGCCTTTCGCAACATGCTGCCGGTGCTGCTGACGCAGACCATCATCCTGTTCCAGGACACGTCGCTGGTGTACGCCATCGGCGCCTACGACCTGCTCAAGGGCTTCGTCACCGCGGGCAAGATCTACGGCCGCCCGGAAGAAGCATATTTGCTCGCTGCCGTCGTGTATTTCGCGATCTGTTTCGGGCTGTCGTGGCTGGTCAAGCGTCTGCAGAACCGCATCGCCATCATTCGCTAACCAGGGAAACCCATGTCAACGATCAATATCAGGAACGTCTCCAAGTGGTACGGCCCGGTGCAGGTGCTGACCGACTGCAACGTCACGATCGATAAAGGCGACGTGGTCGTTGTCTGCGGCCCTTCCGGGTCCGGCAAATCGACCTTGATCAAAACCGTCAACGCGCTGGAGCCATTTCAGAAAGGCGAGATTTTCGTCGACGGGATCGGCCTGCACGATCCCAAGACCGACCTGCCCAGGCTGCGCAGCCGCGTCGGCATGGTGTTCCAGCACTTCGAGCTGTTCCCGCACCTGTCGGTGACCGAGAACCTGACCATCGCCCAGATCAAGGTGCTGGGCCGCAGCCAGGACGAAGCCATGGCCCGCGGCTTGAAGATGCTGGACCGGGTGGGCCTGATGGCGCACAAGGACAAGTTTCCCGGCCAGCTCTCCGGGGGCCAGCAGCAGCGGGTGGCGATCGCGCGCGCCCTGTCCATGGACCCGATCGTGATGCTGTTCGACGAGCCGACGTCCGCGCTCGATCCCGAGATGGTGGGCGAGGTGCTCGATGTGATGGTGAAGCTGGCCGGCGAGGGCATGACCATGATGGTGGTCACGCATGAGATGGGATTTGCCCGCAAGGTCGCCAGCCGCGTGATCTTCATCGACGTCGGCGGCCGCATTCTGGAGGACTGTTCCAAGGAAGAATTCTTCGGCCATCCCGAGAATCGCCAGGCCCGCACCAAGGACTTCCTGAACAAGATCCTGCAGCACTGAGGCCTCCTGTCGCGCAGGCCGTCAGCGCGCCCGGTTCATTTCGTCGTAATGACGATCTCCAGGTATTCGCTGGGCATCACCAGCGACGCATCGCCGGAGCGGTTGAACCGTTGCACCAGCGCAAGCAGGTCGGCGGTCAGGGCTTCCTCCCGGTCGGCGCCCACTGCGACAAAAGCCTTCTGCACGGGGCCGTAATATGTCCGGAACGTGTCCAGCCAGTGTTGGGCCGTGCGGTAGCGGAAGACAAAATTCGTCCGTTTGGCCGTGAGCGTGCCGACACGCGCGGCGAACAGTTCGCGCAGCCGTTCTTCGGTGCCCCAGAGCGACGGCGACTTGACGCCGGCGGGCGGCGGGAGGTAGCGCCCCATCAACTTGAACAGTTCACCGATGAACCCTGGGGGCGTCCAGTTCGCCAGGCCGATCTTGCCGCCAGGCTTGCAAACCCTGGCAAGTTCACTCGCCGCACGTTCCTGATTCGGCGTGAACATCACGCCGAAGGTGGACAGCACCGCGTCGAACGATCCATCCGCAAAGGGAAGATTTTCCGCGTCGGCCTCCTGAAACTGCACTGCCAGGCCCTCGGCGCTGGCGCGCGCCTTGCCCCGTTCGAGCAAGGCGCCGACATAGTCGGTCGATACCACGTCGCACCAGCGCCGCGCTGCGGCCAGCGTGGCATTGCCATTGCCGGCGGCAACATCCAGCACACGCTGGCCGGCACGCAGATCGAGCGCTTCGCAAAGCGTCTCCCCGACGATCTGGAGCGTTGTACCGACAACGGCATAGTCGCCGGCGGACCAGGCGACCTGCTGCTTGAGCTTGAGGGCGGTCAGGTCGGCGACGGGTGGGGAAGTGACGACATCCATGGATAACTCCTGTTGAGGGTGTAAGCGGGTGCAAAGGTAGGTGAATCACCCACATCCATTTCAAGCCGGCAACGTCGTGGGCGGGTCACCCCAAAAGGGACAGACAGGGAGACAGAAAAGGCGACAAATGGGGGGCCAGACTAGAATCCGCCGGAACAAGCGATAAGGCACCGGTGGCATGGACGATCGGACCAACTCTTTCGGCTATTGGTTGAGGCGACGGCGCAAGGCACTCGACCTGACGCAGGAGGCGCTTGCGCAAAAGGTCAGTTGTTCCCAGGCCGCGATCAAGAAGATCGAGGCCGACGAACGGCGTCCCTCGATCGGGCTGGCGCAACGCCTGGCGGACCAGCTTGGAGTCCACGCAGCAGAGCGAGACGCCTTTCTTCAATCGGCCCGCCAGCTCGGCGGCAGCGCGTGGATCCATTCGCAGGGTCACCAGCTTCCGGAAACCGCCGGCAATCCGGTCCATGGATCGGTCCAGCCTGTCGCGGCACCGAAGTCGCCGTTCGTGGGACGTGACAAGGAATACGGCCAATGTCTCGGCCTCATCGCCGGACTCACGACAGGATGCGGCCGGGTGGTGCTGGTCCAGGGCGAGGCCGGGATCGGCAAGAGCCGGCTCATGCGCGAGGTCCTGGCCGGGCCGCAGCAGCGGGCCCTCACGACGCTGACCACCACCTGCTACGAGATCGAGCGGTCGATTGCCTACCAGCCGGTCATCGATCTTGCAACCCAGGCTTGCCTGGCCACCCCCGAGTCACGATTGCGAATGATCGCGCCCATCCTGCTCGCGGAAGTCGCCGCGCTGGTGCCCGCCATGTCCGCGAGACTGCCCGACCTGCCGCCGCTGTCAGCCGACTTTCCGGAGGCGCGGCAGGCGCGCATGTTCCATGCGCTGGTCCAGCTCTTCGATGCGGTCGCGAAAAACCGGGAGCTGATTTTAGTGATGGACAACATCCAGTGGGCGGATGATGCGAGCCTGCGGTTCGTGCACTTCCTAGCACGCCAGATCGCGAGCCGGCCGGTGTTCCTGGCCTGCGCTTACCGGGACGAGGAACTCGATAACAACGAGCATCTCGCCGGTCTGGTCGAGAGTCTGCGGCGTGAACCCCACACCCGCCACCTGGCGTTGGCGCGGCTCGGACCCGGCGATACCGAATCGCTGCTGCAACGGATGAATGAGCCGAGGCTGGGTGTCCCCGGGCTGGCTGTGCGCCTGCACGGCGAGAGCGAAGGAAATCCGTTTTTCCTCTGGTCGATCCTGCATTCGCTGAGCGAAACCGAAGGTGACATCGGTGACGCATTCAGCCTGCCGCTTCCAGACGCGGTGCGTGATTCCGTGCGGGTGCGTCTGGCGCGCGTGCCGGCCGCGGACCGGCCATTGCTCGATCTTGCAGCGGTGTTGGGCCGTCGTTTCGACTTCGAGACGCTGTTGGCGCTGACCCGGGCGCCCGAGGAAAGCTTTCTGCATTCCCTCGACGCACTGGTCAGGCGCCGGCTGTTGCGCGAGGAGCAGGAAGGGGGGTTCTACGATTTCAGCCATGACAAGGTGCGCGAGGTGGTGTACCGGGACATCGGTGTCGCCCGGCGCGTGCTGCTGCATCGGGTGGTGGCGGAGTTGCTCGAGCAGTACCCGGCTGGCCAGGCCCATGAGCGCAATGCCCATCTTGCGGAACACTATGAGCGCGGAAAAGTGTGGCCCAAAGCCATCCATTACCTCGGCCGGGCCGCAGATCATTCTCAAAAACTTTTTGCCATGGGCGAATCGCTGCAATGGCTGGATCGGGCTGTCGCGTTGCTGCAGGCCCATCCTGATGCAGCCACCCAGGCGCAGCAAATGGCTCTCTATGAGCAACGCGGCGTGGCGAGGGCGCAGGCAGGCCAGACGGAAGGTGCAGTCGCCGATTTCAAACGGGTGGTCCAGGCGGCTCGCGCGCTCAACCAGCACGAGCATGCGCGAGACGTGCTGATTCAACTCGGTATGGCTTATCGCCGGGCCGATGCCTATGAACCTGCCGTCGCCTGCCTGGATGAAGCGCTCACGGCGTCGCGCGCCACGGGCGATGAGCGTCATATCGCCGACACGCTGTATCACCTGGGAACGGTGGCCTGGAGCAATGGCCGCAATGACCTGGCGATCTCTAGTCACCAGCAGGCAGTGGAGATCTGCACGCGCCTGGGCCTGGCCGACCTGGTCGCCGTGCAGGCGTTTCACGGTCGCGGCGAAGCGCATCTGGCCAATGCCGAACCAGCTGCGGCCATCGCCGCGTTCTCCCGCTCACTCCTGCTGGCACGCGCAATCGAGGACAAGAGCTATGAGGCCGAGAACCTGATGATGATCGGCTGGTCCTGCTCCGGCCACATGGGGCTGGCCGACTACACCCGCGCGCTCTCACATTTCGATGCTGCACTTGCCATTGCGCGCGCTGCCGATCTTCAGTGGCATCTGGGTCCGTCGCTGATTGGACGTGCCTACGTGTTCCTGTCGCTGGGCCGGTATCGCAACGCACGGGCCGACCTCGACGAAGCACTGCCTCGCCTGGAGATTCTGGGACTGGTCCGCTATCAGATGATGGCGTATGACGCACTGGGCTGCCTGATGCTGGACCTGGACCGGCCCGGGACAGCGTCGCGGCATTTCGAGACCGGCCTGTCGCTCGCGCAAGGCGCCGGAATCAAGTACTGGTTGCCCAGGCTCCAGGCCAATCTGGCGATCGCACAGCTGCGATCCGGCGTTCCATTCGATCGGAAATCCTTGCAACGGGCCCAGCGGGACGCTCAGGAGAAGAACGAGGCTTGGCTGACATTGCGCTGCATGGAAGCGCTCGCCGAGTCTGCGCTCGCGTCTGGAGATCCCCAGCAGTGCATCGAGGACGTCGCCCGGCTGCTGGCGCTGGCGAGGGCCGGCGACATGCGCGAGCAGATCGGACGTGCGTGCCGTTTGCGCGGCCTGGCGCTCCTTGCCACAGGCGATAAGGAATCGGCCGTGAGCGACTTGACGCAGGCCTTGAAAATCGCGCGCCAGATCGGGCATCTGCACCTGGAACGGGATTGCCACCTGGCGCTAGACCGGGTCGACGCGGCGCTCGGCAAAGGCAACGGTGATGAGGTTCGCCGCGCCCGGGCCAGCGCGCTCTCTGCGCAAATCGCCGGGCTCGACGATGGCAATGCGAGAATCTCCGGATGATTCTCCCCGGTCAGGCTATCACGATCACGCGCCCGGACGACTGGCACCTGCATGTGCGCGATGGAGAAGTCTTGCAGGCCGTGGTGCCGCATACGGCGGCGCAGTTCGGCCGGGCGATCATCATGCCCAACCTGCGACCGCCGGTGACCACGGCGGCGCAGGCCATTGCGTACCGTGAACGCATCCTGGCTGCCGTGCCAAAAGGCCTCGCGTTCGAGCCGCTGATGACGCTTTACCTGACCGACAACTTGCCACCCGACGAGATCCGCCGCGCCCGCGAAGCGGGTGTCGTCGCGGTCAAGCTGTACCCAGCCGGTGCCACCACCAACAGCGACGCCGGCGTGACCGACATGCGCAAAACTTACGCGACGCTGGAAGCGATGCAGCGCGAAGACCTGGTGCTGCTGGTGCATGGCGAGGTGACCTCCCCCGGCATCGACCTGTTCGACCGCGAGGCGGTGTTCATCGACACCCAGCTGATTCCGCTACGGCGC
>JANXVP010000326.1 GCA_025351615.1 Ramlibacter sp.
TTCTGCGGCAAGCAATACCATTTCGACGCAGTGGACTCGGCGCAGCTGTTCGCCGCGCCGGGGAGCCAGCCGCCAGGGACGCCGACGGTTCAATAGCCGGCCCGCCGCAGGATTGGCTCGCTGCCGTTTGATCCAGATCAAGCGCGGTCGGCGCTGCGCACGCAATGATGGGCTGGACTCACCTGGAGACAGTCCCATGAAATTACTTGTGCGAGCCTTTGCGGGCTGTCTTGCGGCGTTTGCGCTCGTCGCCTGCAACCCCACTCCTCCCAGCGCGGACAGCCGCTACGATCCGGCCAAAATGGACCTCAAGCCGACACCTGCCAAGCTTTCCATGGAGCGGCACAAAGGTCCTTTCGCCACTGGCGACTCGCTCAACATGACGGCCCTGCTCAAGCCCCTGGATCCGGCTCCGGTCAAGGTGGTCCAGCTCGACACGACCCACAAGATCATCGAGATCGCGCCAGGCGTGAAGTTCAGCGCCTGGACCTTTGGCAACCAGGTCCCCGGGCCGGCGATTCGCGCGCGAGTGGGCGACAAGATCCGCTTCAGCATGACCAACCGAAGCGACGAAACCGCGCCGGGCCTGGCGATGACGGCGGCGCCGATGATGCACTCGATGGACTTTCATGCCGCCATGGTGTCGCCGCAGGACAAGTACCGCTCGGTGGCGCCGGGGCAGACCATCGAGTTCGAGTTCACGCTCAACTACCCCGGCATTTTCATGTACCACTGCGGTACTCCGATGATTCTGGAGCACATCGCCTCCGGCATGTACGGTGCGGTGATCGTGGAGCCGCGGGACGGCTATCCGACCAAGGTGGATCGCGAATACCTGGTGATCCAGAGCGAGTTCTACGCCAAGCTGGACGGCGACGGCCGCAAGGTGGATGGCGCACCGCTGTATGTGCTGGACGCCGAGCGCCTGCGCGCGGCCCAGCCGACCCATACGGTGTTCAACGGCTCCCACAACGGCATGGTGAAAAACCCGTTGCCCGCCAAGCCTGGCGAGCGGGTGCGGCTGTTCGTGCTCAACGTCGGACCGAGCAAGACCTCCAGCTTCCACGTGGTGGGCACCATCTTCGACCGTGTCTGGATGGACGGCAATCCCGACAACCAGATGCGCGGCATGCAGACCGTGCTGCTGGGTTCCAGCAGCAGCGCGATCGTGGAGATGATCATTCCCGAGGCCGGCTCCTACATCATGGTGGACCACCATTTCGCCAACGCTTCACAGGGTGCCATTGGCCTGATTTCCACCGTGGACAAGCCAAAGGAAACCGAACTGGAGCACCACAACATGGAGGCCTCGGCGGTGCCCACGGAGCCCGGCGCGGCTGCGGCCAAGCTGGCGTTCGAGAGCAAGTGCCTGGCCTGCCATTCGGTGGGGCAGGGCAAGAAGCTCGGCCCGGACATCGCCGGCGTCACCAGGCGCCGTACCGATGCCTGGCTGACCCAGTGGCTGAAGTCGCCTGACAAGATGCTGCTGACCGACCCGGACGCCCAGGCCATGCTCAAGGAACACAACAACATCCCGATGCCCAACCAGGGCCTGAGCGACACCGAGATCGCGCAATACCTGGCCTATTTCCACTGGATCGACGCGCAGGGCATGCCCGCTCCAGCCGCTTCGGCGCCCGCGAAGTGAAACCCGCGCGCGCAATCGGTGTCGTCGTCGTTTCGCTGGCGATGCTCGGCGCCGGGACGGCGCTGGCCTGCGGCTACTGCGTCGAAGACCGGATTGCGGCGGTTTACGACCATGCGCTGTCGCAACGCACGCGGCAGAGCAAGCAGCAGCTGGCCTATTTCGCCTGGGACGGGCCGCTGGCGCGGGACGAGGCGGCGCGCCAGAAGATGCTGGCCCTGGGCGAAGCCGTGCCGGGGGTGAGCAGGGGGAGCGTCCGCGTGTCCATGGAGCCCGCCGCGATCGCGGTGGCCTTCGATCCCCGCAGCAGCAGCGGCGCGTTGATCGCGGCGGCATTGCAGAAAAAGCTCGGGCTGCTGAAGGTGTCGCTGGTGCCGTTGCAGGCTCCTCAGCCCACGCCCGTTCGGTGAACCGTCCGCATCAAGGGCCCGCTGAAAGCTGCCGGACTTACCAGCGTGCGCCGAAGGTCTTGCGTAATTCTTCGATGCTGGCGGGGTCCAGCGCTTGCAACGCAGTACCGGCCCGCAACGTCAGCCGGGCGGTCTCCTCCAGTTCTTCCAGCACCGCCATCGCGGCGCCAGGACTGTCATGCCACACCACCGGGCCCAGCCGGGCCAGCATCACCGCGCGGATCGGCGCGCCCGCGGTCCCATAGCGGTGGATCAGCTGCGCCACTTCCTCCACGGCTTCGGTGGACCCCGGACGGTGGTAGCGCAGATGCGGCACGTGGCCGACCTTCATCACGAAGTAGGGCGTGATCGGTGCCAGCAGTTCGTCATGCGGCGACGCCATACTGAGGGAAACGCAATGGCTGCTGTGGGTGTGCAGGACGCAGCGCGTGGCCGGATCGTGGGCTAACGCCGCTTGAACGATCCGCGCGTGCATCGACAACGTCTTGCTGGGAAGGTCGCCCCCGATATGGCGGCCCTGCCCGTCGATGCGCGACAGGCGCGCCGGGTCCAGAAAACCGAGGCAGGCATCGGTGGGCGTGATCAGACAGCCCTCGTCCAGGCGCACGCTGATGTTGCCCGCAGCCGCATGCGCATAGCCGCGGTCGAACAGGCTCTTGCCGATGCGGCAGATCTCGTCGCGCAGCAGTGACTCGTTCATTGCAGCAGCCCGAAAGCCTTGCCGAAAAAATTCGGAGCGCCAAAATTGCCGGACTTCAGCGCGAGATGCAGTCCCTCGCCCGTGGGCAGCACGGCATAACACCAGGGAACGCCAGGATCGATCTGGGGGCCGATCTGCATCTGCGCGACGCCCAGCGCCTGAACGCAGGCGCCGGCGGTTTCGCCGCCCGCCACCAGCAATTGCCGAACACCGAGCTTGACCAATCCCTGCGCGATGCCAGCCAGGGTACGCTCGACCAGGGCGCCGGCTTCCTCGACGCCCAGTTGCTGCTGGGTGCTTTTGACGGTGCCTGCGTCGGCCGTGGAATAAACCAGAACCGGCCCTCGCGGCAACAGCGGCCGGGCCCAGTCCAGCGCCTCGGCCGCGACGTCGAAGCCCGACGCCACGCGAAGCGGATCGATGGCGAGTGCCGGCGCGCCGGAGCGGATGAACTCCTGCACCTGCTGGCTGGTTGCGAGGGAACAGCTGCCGGAGACCACCGCCTGCCATCCGGCGGGCAGCGGCAAGTGGCTCGCCCGCGATGACGGCTCGATGCCGAAATTCGGCGGCAGGCCGATGGCGACGCCTGAGCCGGCGGTGACCAGCGCCATGCCTTTGAGCGCCGGTCCGAGCCGCATCAAATCCTCATTGGTCAGCGCATCCACGATCGCAATCGAGAAGCCCTGCGCCTGAAGCACCCCGATGCGCCCGCGGATGGCCAGTTCCCCGCGCGCGACCACGAGGTGATCGATCAGTCCCACCTTGCCGCGACTCTGCGCCTGCAGCACGCGCACCAGGTTGGAGTCGGTCATCGGCGTGAGTGGATGGTTCTGCATCCCCGATTCGCTCAGCAGCACCTCGCCGATAAACAGGTGGCCCTTGAAGACGGTGCGCTTGTTGTCGGGAAAAGCCGGGGTGGCGATGGTGAACCGCGTGTTGAGCGCCTGCATCAGCGCTTCGGTCACCGGCCCGATGTTGCCCTGTGGCGTGCTGTCGAAGGTGGAGCAGTACTTGAAATAAATTTGCTCGGCCCCGTTGGCTTTCAGCCAGCGCAGTGCGGCAAGCGACTGGTCCACCGCTTCGGCAGCCGGGACGGTGCGCGACTTCAGCGCCACCACCACCGCGTCCGCTTCGCTGTGCAACGCGCAGGTGGGGACGCCGATGCTTTGCGTCACCCGCATGCCTGCCCGCACCAGGTTGTTGGCCAGGTCGGTGGCCCCGGTGAAATCGTCCGCAATACAGCCAAGTTTCATCGCGGCCATCTTACGTCCGCTGTTCGCGCGTGCCAGAGAACAGGCGGTGCTCGCACTGCGGATCGCCGCATTTTTCGCAGCTCCACTGCCAGCGGGGGCCGGCAGGGGCGGGCGGGCCGCGATTCGCGGCCGGCAAACCGATCGCGGCGATGGCGTTGGCGAGACGCTCCGGTCCATGTCCGTAAACAACGCGATACGGCACGCCGGCATCGGACAACGCCTTGCGGATAGACGCATCCGCTTGCTCCAGCGCGTAGAGGTCGGCCCATTGCAAGCCGTCGGCAGGTGGACCCTGCGTGGCCAGGGCGAGCAGCAGCGCGACATCGAAGCGTTGTTGCCAATGCGGCGAAGCCGACGCGAGTTCGCCGGCTTCAACGACGCGTACCGAGCCTGCAGACGGCCCGACGTGCGCTGCCACCAGTGCCGCGAACTGTGTCTTGCCGGTGCTTTCGGCGCCGAGCAGGGCGATCTTCACGGCCGTCCCGCCCCTACCTGGCGATCTGCACGAAAATCTCGTTGGGCTTGACCATGCCAAGCTCGCCGCGGGCCTTCTCTTCGACCATGTCCAGGCCTTCCTTCAGGTCGCGCACTTCGGAGGCGAGCCGCTCGTTGCCCTGTTGGGCCAGCGCGTTGCGGACCTTCTGCTCCTCCAGCTTGCGCTGCAGGCTGGCCACGTTGCCGACGCTGCCGCGGCCAAACCAGAGTTGCGCATGCACCACCATCAGCAGCGCGATCAGCAGGGCGGGGACAACGCGGTGGGCCATCGGGGGGCAGGGTGGGCCGCGAGCGGATCAGCGCAGGCTGTAAAAGGCCGAGCGGCCCGGGTAGGTGGCG
>JANXVP010000330.1 GCA_025351615.1 Ramlibacter sp.
GCGAACGCTCGACGTGCACATCCCGAAGGGCATCCGTCCGGGCCAGCACCTGCGCCTCGCGGGCCAGGGCGCGCCCGGCACCGGCGGCGCTCCGGCCGGCAACCTGTTCCTGGAAATCGAGTTCGCGCCGCATCCGGTCTACCGCGTCGACGGCGCCGACGTCTCGGTCGACCTGCCGCTCGCGCCCTGGGAAGCGGCGCTCGGCGCCGAGGTGGAGGTCCCGACGCTGGAAGGTCCGGTGGTCCTGACGGTACCCGCCGGGACCCGGTCCGGCCGCAAGCTGCGGCTGCGCGGACGGGGCATGGCGAATGGCCGCGGCGGTCGCGGCGACCTGTATGCGGTTGCGGTGATCGAGGTGCCGGCCACGCTCACAGACCGCGAACGGGAGCTGTTTGGCCAGCTGGCCGAGGCATCCGGCTTCAATCCCCGCAGCACCGGGCCTGGAGGAAAGCATGGCAACGCAAGGACCTGAGCTGGCCTGGCTGGACGCCCGGGAAACGGTCACCGTCACCGAGCTGTCGCGCGTGTGCGCGCTGACCCCGGCCGAGCTGGACGAACTGGTGGAATACGGCGCGCTGGTGCCGCTGGCGGCCATGCCGCAGGAACCGCTCTTCAGCGCGGAATGGGTGATGCCGTTGCGCGCGGCCGGCAAGCTGCGCCGCGATTTCGACCTGGACCTGTTCGCGGTGGCGATCGTCCTGGACTACCTGCACCGCATCGACGGGCTCGAGATCCAGTTGCGTTCGCTGCAGGCGCTGGTACCGGCCAGCACCCGCCCCAAGCCCGTTGCGACCTGAGTCGGGGCCGCGGGCGGAAACCTCACGTCCAGACGAAGACCAGCCACACGCACAGCGCAACGCCCACCAGGTACATCTGCCAGGTCTGCGGCGTCGCATAAGGAAAGAGCATCAGCGCCAGGCCGAGCCATTTGGGTGCTGGCAGCTTGGCCTTGCGGCCATGCCGCCAGGCCACCAGGCCGATGATGCCGAAGACGATGCTGCCGGCAATGTAGGCGAAGCTTGGAAGCTCGACGCCGAGCGACTGCAGAAATTGGGGGAAGTCCATGGAGCGGATGGTGCGCGGCCCGTGGCCGCGAGGAGGGGAGAGGATACGCCAGGGCTAGCCGGCGTCGGCCCGCTGCTTCAGCGCTCTGGCGAATGCCCAGGCCGCCAGCGGCAGCGCCACGGCAGAAAGCAGCAAGACAGGCGTTGCGCCGACATGGTCGAACAGGAAACCGGCCAGCGTGACGCCGAGCGCCTGTCCGATGAACAGGCAGAAGGCGAACAGCGCCATCGACGTGCCGCGCACCGCCGGCGCCATTTGCGTGGCATGGACCTGCAGCGTGTTGTGGTACAGGTAGGTGCCGAAGCCGACCAATAGCGCGATCGGGCCGCCGAGCTGCCAGAAAGGTGACACCCGCCAAGCCAGGAAGCCCGCGCCCATCAGCACGCCGCCGGCAAGCGCCATGCGGCGCTCGCCGAACCGCCGCACGATCGGTCGCGCGGTCAAGGCGTAGACCAGTCCGCCAACGGCATACAGCGCGAGCAGCACCGACGCGGTGGTGAGCGTGATCTGGTAACGCTGGTGCAGGTAGGCCGGCAGGTAACTCATCGGGCCGAGCAGGAACACCCCCTCGGTGAATGCCGAGGCCAGCACCACGCGACTCCATGGAACCTGCAGCACTGCGCGCAGCTGCAGCACGAATCCCGGGCCACCGAGAGGCGTGGAGGCAGGCGACGGGGGTACGCTACGCAGACGCGCGACCATCAGCGCCGCCACCACCAGGTAGCCGGCCGAGAGCGTCATGAAAGCGCCACGCCAGCCGGCAACGGAGTCGGCGAACAAGCCCCCGGCCAGCTGGCCCGCGATCATTCCCGACAGCATGCCGGTGAGAAAGCGCGCGAGGGCCGGCTGCCGCCTGTCGTACGGCACCGCGTCCCCGATCCAGGCCATCGCCAGTGGAATGATCCCCGCGGCGGCCATGCCCCAGGCGATCCGCGTCACGATCAGGGTAGCGAAGCCTGCGGCAAACGCGCTGGCGAGCGACGCCGCAGCGCAGCCGAACAGCGCGACGCACATCAGCCGAGCCTTTCCGTAGCGGTCGCCCAGCGGCCCGAAGACCAGCTGCATCAGCCCGTAAGCGATGGCGAAACCGATGATCACCTGGCCGGCGGCGCCGGATGTCAGGGCGAAGTCGCTGGCCAGCCTGGGCAACAGCGCGTCGCAGATGCGCAGCGCTGCGCCGCTGAAGAAAGCGGCAGCTGCGAGCAGCGCGACGGTGGTGTCGGCGCGCGCAACGGGCGCGGCTACTGCCACTCGCGGCCCGCCCTGCGCTTCACCGCAAATTGCCGGTGTGTCCCAGCGAATAGCGGCCCGGCTGCGGCCAGACGGTCAGACCGTGCGGCTCCCGGCCGACATCGATCTTGTCGACAGCGCCGCTGCTGGTGTTGAAGCGGTAGACCTCGTTGTCGTAGCGCCCGGACAGCCACAGGTAGCGGCCATCGGCGCTGACGTTGCCCATGTCGGGGCTGCCGCCGCCCGGGACCGGCCAGTTGACGATCACGCTGCGGCTGGCGAAATCGATGACCGACACGCTGCCCTTGCCGTCGGCGCTGCCGCGAATCCTGTTGCTGCCGCGGTTGGCCACATACAGGCGTTTGCCGTCGCGACTCGGATAGAGGCCGTGGGTGCCGACGCCGGTCGGGATGAATCCGGTCTGGCGGAAACTTTCGAAATCGACCACGTGCACGCCGTCGGCCATCATGTCGGCGACAAAAAACGTATTGCCGTCGGGCGATGCGCGCACGTCCTGCGGCATGCCGGGCATGGTGTGGATCATCGCGCGCGGCTGCCCCGGATCGACCATGTGCCGGGGCTTGCGGCCGGGCCGCGCCAGCAGGGCCAGCACGTCCGGGCGGTTGAAATAGCGGCTCAGGCCGATGGTCGCCAGCACCTTGCGGTTGACCAGGTCGATCTTGGTCAGGCCGGCACTGAACTCGCAGGTGAACAACACGTAGCGGCCATCGATCGAGAAATCGGCATGGTTGATGCCTGCGCAGTCGGGCGTCTGGATCGAGAACTCCAGCTTCATGCTGAGAGGATCGCGAAAATCGAGCCGCTTGTACGCCTCCGCCACCACGATGGCGTAGCGGCCGTCGGGCGACCAGTACAGGTTGTACGGATCATCGACCGGGATCGAGCGGCCGGGCTTGCCGGTGCGCGGGTCGATCGGCGTCAGGCTGCCGTCGTTGCGGCCTTCCGCGTTATTGGCCACCCACAGCGTTTTCAGGTCCCAGGAAGGAACGATGTGCTGCGGGTCGATCCCGACCTTGAAGTTGTCGACTACCTTGAGGGTGGCGGGGTCGATCACCGTGACCGTGTTGTCGGACCGGTTCGGCACGTAGACGCGGTCCAGCGCCCCGGCGGTGGCGGGCGACATGCGGCCGGCTGCGATCTCGCTGTACAGGTTGTTCCGGTC